>SEDB01000177.1 GCA_004210715.1 Pedobacter sp. | reverse complement strand
TTCGTTTTTTGAGACGGTTTTGTACATATAAGAGGATCGTTGAGAGGATAACATCAACGTCTTAATGTCCATCAACATGGTCTGTTGAAGTACCTTTAATATGTTGTTAATGGAATTATAAAGCAAAATTATCCGTTTAAGTGTTTTAAGTCTGACATTCTTTAAACTTACCCAAGCTACCGGTACGCTAGCTTGGGTAGTTTAGTTTTAAGTCTATTTTCTCCTAAAAAGGCCAAAATTATATTTAAATCCAATAGCATAATAAGTATTACTATTTGCGTTGGTTCCCTTTGTGAAGAGTTCGATATTGTCACCTTTTTTCAGTGGTATTTGATATCCAAGACCATAAGCCTGGTAGAATCCATTTGAAGCATTGGTGCCATAATTGTAGCTGGATCCTGTACCCATGTATTGATGGTTTATTGTTGAATAAGCATCCTGATAGCCAAAATCGGCTGACAGGTAAAATTTACCAATGTAATATTTGGCTCCTGCGTAGAATGCATTTTGCAATAGTTTAGAATTTATAGCTTGCTTACCACCATTATTCCCGTCGTAAATGTCAGGATTATCTTTTTGCGTATAAGCAATATTCAACCCTGCAGTAAGCCCCCAATGTTTATTTAGCCTAAATTCATATCCAACCTCAGCTCCATAAACGGGGGCTTTGATTGTGGAGTTTAAACCAATAAAGGGAGCAACATAAACAGAATGTTTAACCAGTGAATCTTGAGCCAATGTTTTGGTTGCACCTAGTGCGCCAAATGCTGTAATTAAAAGTATAATCCTTATTTTCATATCCGAAACTACTAAGCACTTGTCTTACAAACGCAATAGTTAACCCTTTTTAACTTTATTTACACTAATTAACATCTTCAGAAGATGATTGGTAGTCGATTGAAACGAAGTTTCGACACTCAGAAAGAAATTCAAGTGATCAGATATTTTCGTTTTCATATAGGAATTATTCACAATCGTAAATTCGTCAGTCTATCAGAATTTACATACATTTTACCACGTCTAAAGACAAGTTTGGCTGTTCGTTCAATATCGAACATCTTATGTTCATTAATGGACAATTAGACTCTCAATAAATAACAATTGTGTGGTTATTGCAAACTTTCAGAGCAGTTAAAACATTGGCATACTAAATGACCACTTTTTATAAATTTACATTTATGAAGAATTATATACTTGTCTTGTTTGTTGGTTTTACGTTTTTGTTTTCGTGTTCTTCACAAAGAGGGTCGGTCCATTCCAAACCATTGTCATTACAGGATAGCCTGAATATGGTATCCAATAGTATTAGAGTTGAGGGCATAACAATACACAACTTGTTTAAAAGCCAAATTTTGGCTCATCGTGAGGTTGGCAAATTTGATAGCACAATGATTTTACAAAATGTTTACTTGCCTCACAAGCAGTTATGGGACAGTTGTTACGGGATAATCTTCGGACCCGATAATGCTTCCAAGTTTAATAATTCCACTGGGATGATAAAATGGAATAAAACGCTTTATCCAGAAAACAAATCTCTTTTTGACACGAAGGCTAAAGCGCTATTGGCAATGAATTTAGATTCCGTCCTCAAGGTAAATTTAACAAAGTTCAACAAAATGGTTGGCTACAAACCCACAGCGATTATTAGTATATTGTTTACACCATTTCAGGGCATCGGTTTTGGGGGATGTAGTGCAGAGCAATTTGCACTTGAGCTGAATTATGAGAATAATGATCTGGATTACACGATCAATAAAGGAATACCACATGAACTGAATCACCTGGCTTATGAACCAAATAGAATGAAAGACCCCAAACATGGAACTGCACTAGCACAAACAATTGACGAGGGCTTTGCCTGTTATTTTACCTGGACGTTTTTTGATGGAACTATTCCGAAATATGAAGCGGTCGAGAACATGTCTGAAGGCGAATGGCAATGGTACATTTCACATGAAAGGGAGATATTCCAAAAGGTTAAGGTATATTTTGATGAAACAGCTGATAATCCTTTATTAAATAATAATAAATTCAAATTATTCCCGGATGCTCCCAAGACTCTTTTTTATTGGCTCGGATTTAGAATAATTGAAGCTTATGTAAAAAATCATGGCAAAGATTCATGGAAAGAACTCTATAAATTAACAAGTGATGAGATCTATAAAGGTAGCGGATATGCAGACAATCTTCGCCAATAATAAGTTAATAATGATTTCTTAACTTAAACCTATAAATACGGAAAGCACAATCGGAATTAAATTACTCTTTTTGGACAGAGAGTTCTTTATCTAAGATAACATAAGCACTTTTTAGTTAAGCTAAAATCCCTGTTAACGTTCAAAGACGCTAACATTGACCTAAATTATTGTAAATTTCCGGTTAGTGTATTTACTACAATTTTTTTACATTGAAACATATTTTATGTTAAAATCATCTGATAACTCTTGTAATATACTTTCAAATTCTGCTGTTAATTTGTGATCAGGGTCTAATCCTATATTAAGTCTGATCTGCCTATTTTCAGCTAGATTCAAATAAAATGTTTTTTTAGGCCAGTTACGTGCAAAAATGAAGTCGGACTTCAAAATACTACAACTTCTCATCAAAGTATCGGTTGAAATTTTGACTTCCGATAAAATACCAATCTTCCTGATAGTTCTTTCGCTTTTGCTTACTATAATTTTGTAAAGACTTTTCAGGAACATCATAACAGATATTACAATAAATATTACCGAAAAAACTATTATCGGAAAGTTAAAAATGAAGTCGTTTAAATAGAAGAATATGCCTGAGAAAACTAAACAATTGAAAAATAATAATAAAGAAATTAACCTTAATTGAATGTTCGGATTGAAAACATATGTCACCTCGTTTCCCACCAATCTAATACTTGAATAAGTGCCAAAATTGCTTATAACTCTTCTGTGTGATATTTGATCTTCAGTTTGCAATCTTAAATTAAAATGTTTTTGATTTGTAAAGATCCTATTTTCTTACTTTAGATTTATTTATTTAAGCAATTTTTCTTCTCCCAAAATCGTTACACGGACATTCATGTTCCAAGTCTGGATATCGGCAAATCTGGTTACCGCAAAAGCCTTTCTTCCTTAAGGTTTAGGATAGGCCCGTTTTTCGTAGTCATTCCTTTTTAATTGAGAAAGAAAATACTTTT
Organism: Pedobacter sp.; assembly: GCA_004210715.1. Lineage (GTDB taxonomy): Bacteria > Bacteroidota > Bacteroidia > Sphingobacteriales > Sphingobacteriaceae > Pedobacter. The sequence continues at coordinate 3,168 of SEDB01000177.1, read as the reverse complement.
TTTACTAACTGGCTTGTTGATCCGAAGACAAATGGGTTGCTAGATTTTTCCACCCTTTTTGAGGCCTGCTATAATTATACTGGAATAGTTAGTGTCTCCTGCAATCGGCAGATCTATGGTACAGGTAGTCATATCCTTGCTCCATTTGACTACAGGTTGCCCGGTTTTGTTTAGCGTATTAATCGTGATGGCAATTTTATTGGCAGTTGGTCTCCATCCCAATGCTACCCCAACGCCTCTTTCAGGATTCAGGAATTCTCCTATGGTAGTCAAGGTTGTCATACCAAGTTCGTAGCTGTTATCTGTTAATTTAACGCCATTTGCGTTTAAAGTAATATGCAATTTGCCAGAAATTTTTGCAATTTCTTTAGCACATGCCGCTTTTTGCTCAGCTGTTGTATTCACAGCTGTTTTTTCTGCTGTATTTAATATATCAGTACCATAAACTTTATCAAAGTACTTACCTAGATATGAACTTAAATAGGAAAAGGTTGAAATGTCATAAGAGCGCTTATCAGACATAATCCGGGTAAACATTTCCGATGGACCATTGATTGTGACACTCTCCTGGATCACCTTGGCCCTCGCCCAATTGTATTTTTGTTCCAGTGTTTCGACGATATCAGAAGTTTTCTGTGCCTTTGTATAAAAAGGAGTGGCTAAGCAAAAGATAGCGCAAAATAAAAATAGTCTCATTCTTTAATTTTTTTAGATGATGATTTAATATATAGTATGGAACCTGAAAAAAAATCACGTAGACCTATATTCTTTGTGAGTTTCAATTTGGGTCGCCATTGATAACAGCTTATTTAACTAATCGTTTGCTGATATTTAACTTCTTTTGATTTTATTTACTGGTCTATGGTAGTTATTTGGTTTGTTTAATAAGGATGCTGTTAACTTCCGCTACAAAGCGTTCCACTTTTTTTGTGCCAAAGAAACTTGATAAAACTAATACATCTTCTTTCTGCCTGTCTGGTCTTAAAAAATATACCTGTACATCGGTTCCCGAATAAATCATATTAGTTGATTTTCTAACCGTTTGGATTCCATTGAAATCATCAAATGAATAAGTTCTGTTCCCCAATCCTATAGGGTTTTTTCGCGTTAGCAACCTGGAACCCTTGTCAAAAGTGATTTCGGTAAAACCCGACAGGATAATCGCTGGTCCTCCAACCAGGGTAAAGAGCAGAAAGCAAACTCTCCCGATATTAAAGCCGCCGCCCAGCCATGCATAAGGCGTAAGTTCATGAATGCCTATCGCCAAAAGACAAACGCCAAGTAGAAGACTGCCGATTCTGTTTCTTTTAAGAATGTATGCGCCACCATTTGGGATAAAAAACTTATACTCATCAATATACTGTGGGGCGAAATCTCCCGGGCTATCATGCGCCTCCAGATGACGGTGTAGTGGGGTGATCACCTCATCGACAAATGCGATTGCATTGGGATCATCATTTTTTCCATAACTGGATGAAACCAATATTCCTTTTCCATATCGATCATTTTTTTTAAATAGCTTGTAGGTATATGACCCAGCCATGTTGGAAACAGGTGAAATACCGTATATTTTAGAAAATGGAAGGGAGGATATGGTCAGCAAGCCCATTAGTTTTTTTCGCATAACGCCCGCACTAATGTCAAACTCTACAGATATGCCCGCCCACAGGATGAATAAGGTAACTACCGTTATCAGGATAAGAAGTATTGGCAGCGAAGAAGTAAAAGAATTTCGCAGATAGTAAAGATAGACCAGGTATCCGCTCAGGAAAAAAATGGACAGTACGGCAGCAAGAATATACGATAGGCCGTATGGGTAAACTGTTATACGGTCCGGCTCAATCCGCCATCGGGTTTTTGATAAAGATTTCAATGACAAGGGCTTTAGATTTTTTAACATCTAAACACTTTATGAGCGATTTGGTTTTGCCGAACTTTATGGAAATTATTATCATTTCAATGACAAGGGCTTTAGATTTTTTAACATCTAAACACTTTATGAGCGATTTGGTTTTGCCGAACTTTATGGAAATTATTATCTAAAGCAAGAAGCAACCGGGGGAAATACATTCCTTTTTTGATACGAAATTTACAATATCTATTTTTAATCCTATCAAAAATTCACCGTTTTTTAAGAGATAATTAGACGGATTTATGATATGATTTGCTAAAGTATTTGTCATTAATATTTATACGATAATACGGTTCCTGGACCGTGAAGTATGAGGGGCTCAAGATTGCGCTTTAATTATTATCTTGTCGACTTTAAAATTATTAATCCAAGCCCTGATCATGCAACTAAGACTCCATCTTTTATTACTATTACTTTTGATTGCCTCAGGTGCCTGGGCACAGTATTCAGCACCTAAAGAAGGCCTCATCGCGACACCCTACCAGGAATTGCCATTAGGTGCCATAAAACCTCAGGGCTGGCTTCGTGAGATGCTGATCCGTCAAAAGGACGGTACCACCGGTACAATGGATAAACAGTATCCCCTAATAATGGGAAGTCGTAATGGCTGGTTAGGCGGTGATGGAGACCAGTGGGAGCGCGGACCCTACTGGATAGATGGTTTGCTCCCGCTTGCGTATATTTTAAAAGATAAAGAGCTGATTGCAAAAGTGAAGCCCTGGATTGAATGGTCTATTAAGAGCCAAACGCCAGATGGCTATTTTGGTCCTTCAAAAGACTACCCTGGTGAAAACGGTGTCCAAAGAGATAATAGCAGGGATTGGTGGCCTAAGATGGTGATGCTGAAGATTCTGAAGCAATATTATTCCGCCACCGGTGATAAAAGGGTGGTTAAACTGATGACCAATTATTTCAAATATCAGTTGAAGGAATTACCGTCAAAACCATTGGACAACTGGACCTACTGGGCTCAGTACAGGGCAGGGGATAACCTGATGGAGGTGTATTGGTTGTACAACATTACAGGAGACAAATTTTTATTGGATCTGGGCGACTTGATCTATAAACAAAGTTTCGATTTTACGGATGCCTTCTTAAACACAGACATGCTGAGCAGGATGGGCAGTATCCATACGGTAAATCTTTCCCAGGGTATGAAAACCCCATTGGTTTATTATCAGCATCACCCTAAACAAAAATATCTGGATGCCATGAAAAAAGGGTATAAGGACTTAAGAAAATACAATGGAATGGCG
>SEDB01000710.1 GCA_004210715.1 Pedobacter sp. | reverse complement strand
GCAGTAAAATTGAAATTAGCCGATTTACCGACTGGAGCAGGTTGGAAACACGTATTAGGCTTGGGAATGTTAGCGGGCATTGGATTTACCATGTCTATTTTTATCGCCCTGTTATCATTTAGTGATTTACTGCATGTTTCTGAGGCCAAGTTTGCCATATTAACGGCCTCCGTTTTATCAGGTATAGTAGGTTTTGTGTTTTTGAAATCTGTAAGAAAAGTTTAAGCACAAACAAGCTCCACAATACCTGTGCTATGCAAACGAGAATCGTTTTTCTTCGCCCTTAAGATCGTTCTTCAATGCATCAGCGAAAGCTTAAGGCCGGTACATGCTCGTGATGATTTTGTAGACCATGCGGTTGGTCCTGGTCAGTTGCATCTGCTTTTCCCCGAACAAATTCACAAATGGGATTTAAAGCCTCAAACACGGGCTTACCAGGTAATGATGAGCAAACATTTCTTTGATACTATAGCCAATTCGCTGAGGTTTTCGCTCGTGCTTTATCAGAATCACCCTGTGATCGAGCTGGATAAAGAAACCTTTAAAAAGATATTAAATGAATTTGAACTCATCAAAGCTGAATTAAGCCGGACAGATATGATTTGGGAAATACTGAAATCTAGAATAAATCTTATCGCTCTTTTAACCAGTCGGGAGGCAGAGAAGGTGTTTGATAATAATGGATTTTATAGTTCTAAGCCAGTGCTGTTAAAGTACCTGTCGCTCATTAACGTTCATTACGCCGAAGAGAAACTCGTTACTTTCTATGCGGAGAAACTAAACATTTCAGCCAATTACCTAAATATACTTTGTAAAAAACATTTCAAGGTAGCGGCAACGGCACTCATACATGAACGTCTGATTTTAGAAATCAAGCGGATGCTCCACTCTTCAGCCATGCCAATAAAAGAAATCGCTTTCGAACTGGGTTTTTATGATGTGGCTTACTTTTCTAAATTCTTTAAAAGCCATATGAAAATGACACCGAGTGCTTTCAGAAAGCAGTCATAGTTTCTACAGTAATTTAATCTGTTTGAAAGGCATAAAACTATTTCAGTTATAAATCATACAAGTATTGGCATAAATTCTACTGCTTAATAAGTTAGTTTAGTGTTAGTTTTGTATACCAGAACCCGACATACCATGACATCACAATCCATATCAAGAAAAAACTTTATTAAAAACTCTTCAATTTTACTTGCCAGTTCCTGCGTAATGGCCCCATCGCTTATTCAAGCTGAAGAAACGATTGAAAAACCCACAGGAAAAAAGTTTATGCTCAAAAATGTGAGATTAGAAACAGGTTTTGATTACGATGCGGATGAGGTAATTCATACCAAAACAGATTTGTTTACTGTTGAAATTGAAGATGGAAAAATATTAAAAATCAGTCCGAA
>SEDB01000176.1 GCA_004210715.1 Pedobacter sp. | reverse complement strand
GAGGGAATAATGAAAATAAAATGAATGGAATAAATTTGCCTATTTATAAAAATGAAAGGGCAACTAGAATGCTGCCCTTAATCAATTAATGCTCACGGTGATTGGCATCTTAAGCAGCTACTCCTGTCATTCTTCTGCATTCTTCCGCACAAGCCTTACAAGCATCTGCACATTCCTGACAATGCTGGGTATGATGATTACTACACTCATCTCCGCATTGCTGGCAAATATCTGCGCAAATACGGCAAATGTCTTGAGCAAAAGAGCTACCCATACTCATCAATTGAGCGGCAGAGTAGCAGATGGCTGCACATTGCATATCAAGCTCAATACACCGCGCCATCATTTTCACGTCTTCTTCCTGAGTGCATGAACTTGCACAATGATTGCAAATTGAAGCACACTTTAAGCATGCATCAATACAGTTTTTCCATTCATGGTATCCCATAACTTTAATTTTTTAGGGTTATAAAAAAAATTCCTATATAGATAACATGGTTATTTCCAGGCGGTTTCATTTTGTTTAAGAAAAGCTTTAATCCCGTGATATGATGCTTGTTTAAACGGTAGAAGAATAAGAAACTGGTTCTCGTATTCAAATAAGGAGGAATAGTGATAAATTAAATTCTCAACACCTACTTTAAGATTTTGCACATCATTTTATTAGTATTATATTTGCAATACGGAAATGGTGTCCTTCCGATTCAACCGCTTTTTTCAAAAGCTGATGGCGCCTACAATAGAAATTCCAGCAGGTAATAAAATCTGCCGGTCAAAGTATTGTAGGTGAAAAAATTAAAAATAAATTCTCAACTCTTATTGCTGGCAGCTATCTTAATTGCGCTTGTCTTACTTTGTCTGTCTGCCAAAGTGAGATCAGTGTTAGCAATGGTCCTGCCGGTTGAAACTGAATGGTTCTTGTGGATAAATCAGCACCATAATGCATTCTGGGATACGATCATGTACTGGGCCAGTGATAAGCGTTTTTGGCTTCCTTTTTATGCCTTCATTATTTATTGCCTCTTCCAGAATTTCTGCAAAAAAATTTGGCAGGTTCTTATTACCATTGCGCTACTAGTTGCTAGTGCAGATCAGATTGCTTCAGGACTGATTAAAAACACCGTTAAGCGTCTACGCCCTTCCCATGAACCGAATCTAACTACGATCATTCATTTAAGTAAAGCAGGTGCGGGTGGGATGTATGGATGGCCATCCGCTCTTTCATCACCTATCTTCAAAAGCATTCTTTCCGCTGGTTCGGCATTTACCGGATCATTGCCGGAGCAACGGTTCTTGTACTCATTTACTTTGGAATTATTCAATAACGGAAAATTAACATAAAACTATGTGGTGGATCTACGCGCTATTATCAGCTTTCTTTGCTTCCCTTACGGCCATCTTTGCAAAAGTCGGCGTAACCAATGTCAATTCTGATTTGGCTACTGCCATACGAACGGTGGTAATACTGATTGTAGCCTGGGGGATCGTAATGGCCAGAGGCGAACTTAAAGGAATTACGGAACTGTCAAAGCATAACCTGCTATTTCTTTTTTTATCTGGCCTTGCCACCGGCTTGTCCTGGATATTCTACTACAAGGCTTTGCAGATCGGGAAAGTGTCCCAGGTCGCCCCTGTTGATAAGTTGAGTGTTGCCCTAACTATTATACTTGCAATGGTGTTCCTGAAAGAAGCTCTTACCCTGAAAGTATTCTTTGGTGCCCTGCTGATCATTGGGGGAACACTGGTTTTGATCTTTTGAGAAACTCAATTATTTGTAAGCAACCGAAATACTAAAAATCAATATAAAACAAAAAACTATGAAATTAACTAAAATTCATGCCCGTGAAATTTTGGATTCCAGGGGCAATCCGACAGTAGAAGTAGAAGTCACTCTTAACGGAACAACAGCAAGGGGTATTTCTCCATCCGGGGCAAGTACGGGTGAAAAAGAAGCCGTAGAGCTTAGAGATGGTGATCCAGAGCGCTATAATGGTAAAGGCGTGGAAAAAGCAGTAAAAGGGATTAACGTCGAAGTCGGCAAATCAGTCACCGGCTTATCCTTTGAGGGTCAGCAGGCCTTCGATGATCATATAATTGGTCTGGATGGAACCGAGAATAAATCAAGGCTCGGCGCAAATGCGATGCTTGCGGCCTCAATCGCCTTCGCCCGGGCTTCGGCCGTTGCAAAAGGGATTCCCTTGTATAGGCAGCTAGTGGAAAGGGAAGGTTACGTAATGCCCGTACCGTGCATGAATGTCATTAATGGGGGAAGGCATTCTGATAACAACATCGATTTTCAGGAATTTATGATTGCCCCTCATAACGCCCCCTCGTTTAAGGAAAGTATCCGTATGGGCGAAGCTGTTTTTCATTCCCTGAGAAGTCTGCTAAAAGCGAAAGGCTATTATACCGGAGTTGGTGACGAAGGTGGGTTTGCGCCAAATCTGAGTTCTAATGAGGAAGCCGTCCAAATCATCATGGAAGCGATACATATTGCCGGTTTTGCTCCAGGCAAGGATATTTCCCTTTGTCTTGACCCAGCGACCAGCGAAATGTGGAATAATGGAAAATATGAATTTTATAAAAGTTCTAAAGAACGGATCACAACAGATGAAATGATTGGCTTTTGGGAAGGATGGTTAAAAGAGTACCCAATTATCCTGTTGGAAGACGGGTTGGGCGAAAACGATTGGGAGGGATGGAAAAAGCTGACCAGCCTTTTGGGAGACAAAGTGGAATTGGTTGGAGATGATATATTCTGCACCAACCCGAGTATTATCCAGCAGGGAATCGACCAGGGCATTGCAAACAGCGTACTGATTAAATTGAACCAGATCGGTACAGTTTCCGAAACGCTAAAGGCCGTAGAACTAGCCCAAAAAAACGGTTACAATTGCTTTATTTCTCACCGCAGTGGTGAAACTGAAGACACGACAATTGCGGATCTGGTTGTCGCTACCGGTGCGGGGCACATCAAAACAGGAAGTGGCTGCCGCTCTGAAAGGGTATCTAAATTTAACCAGTTGCTTCGGATAGAAGAAGAACTTGGTGATAGGGCATCATTTGCAGGAATCAATACTTTTTATAAAAAATTATAAATCAGCCGCTAACCTACAATGAAACATAATAAATTTTTATTTGAACACCTTTCGGTTTTTAAATATGCGGTTCGATGGACGCTGCTTATACTTCCTGTTGCCATTGCAATAGGAAGTATGGTTGCCTTGTTCCTTTGGCTGCTAGGCTGGGCCATTCACTTTCGCTTTCAGCATACCTGTCTCATTTTTCTGCTACCTTTAGCAGGTATTGTGATCCACCTGATTTATCAGTCAGTTGGTAGGTCCTCAGAAAAAGGAAATAACCTGATCATGGATGAAATCCATAGGCCGGGTGGTGGAGTGCCCAGGCAGATGGCGCCAGTAATCTTAATAACTACAGTGATTACCCATTTGTTTGGCGGATCGGCTGGAAGAGAGGGAACCGCGGTACAAATCGGAGGAAGCATCGCAGGAATGTTTAGCCGCTGGTTTAAGCTAAATGAGGTAGACACCAAGATGCTCCTTACCGCGGGAATTGCAGCCGGGTTTGGGGCGGTGTTCGGAACACCGCTCACCGGTGCCATATTTGCAATGGAAGTTCTGGCCATTGGAAGAATAGAGTACAAGGCTTTACTTCCCGCATTAATTGCCAGCGTGCTTGGTGATCTTACTGTCTCTGCCTGGGGCATCCATCATACCGCTTATCACATCGATCTCATAGAGAAAAGTGCCTACTTTCTATCTGAATACCTGCCGGTAAACCTACTCCTGCTTAGTAAGGTTATTCTAGCATCCACATTGTTTGGTCTGGCCAGCTACCTGTTTGCTGTAATGGTGCATGAGATCAAGGCCTTTTTTTCTAAAGTATGTAAGATCCAGTGGCTTATTCCTGTTATCGGTGGTCTGATTATTATAGGCTTGACTTACGCCATCGGGAAACCGGATTACTTAAGTTTGGGCGTGGATAGCGAATACCAAGGAGCCGTTACAATTCCCTCTGCTTTTCAGCCTGGTGGAGCAGATACTTGGAGCTGGTTATGGAAGACCATTTACACAACTTTAACATTAGGAACTGGATTTAAAGGTGGTGAGGTAACGCCTTTGTTTTATATTGGCGCAACATTAGGCAATGCACTTTCGACCTTATTAAATGCTCCAGTTAGTTTGTTTGCTGCCCTTGGATTTATTGCTGTTTTTGCTGGTGCAACGAATACACCCCTTGCCTGTACGATTATGGGTATAGAACTTTTTGGTAGTGAATACACCATGTTTTTTGCGGTAGCCTGTTTTACAGCCTATTTTTTCAGTGGCCATTCAGGTATATATTCTTCACAGCGTATTGCGGTACCCAAAATATTTACGGGAACATAAAATATTGACTTATCCTGTTCCTGTGGATTATCATAAAGAGGTGAAATTTTTATAAGATCCTTGACCAATGCAATCAGCAATTTATATCAAAAAACAACGCTATATCGACCGCTTTCCTTCCTCTCTTTTCTAAAGCATCAAGTACAGATGATTTAACTGCCTATGTTGTTTTAATAAGGTAGAGCAGTAAAAGTATACTAGCTATGAAAACTAAAGCGGTTAAAACTTTAACAAAAAGTGTTGAATGGTAATACACCCCCTGATTCAATTGTTCTTTCGTTGAATTATATCTTAAGTAAGAACAAATGATAGTAATTGCTCCCAGGGCAACTAGAAAAATCCCGATAATGCGGGAATCTCCGGTTTGGTGCAGGGGCACTTTACTCCCCAGTGCGGCACTGATCTGCTTGATAAATAGCGAGAATTTCATCACCACGAAGCCAAATCCCATGATACCAATACTGGTTCTGATCCAGGCCAAAAATGTTCTTTCATTAGCCAAATGGTCTCCTGCATGCTGTTTGGTGTTTTCCTGATCTTGAATTTTCATCTTGTTCTGTATCGGTATATTACAGCAATATATTTGCATGTTATGTCAATATCGATGCCAGTTTGGAGATGATAACCCTGGTATCCCGGATGCAAGTAAGCCTGTTTGATTCAGTGCCGGCAGGATAGCAGGTAACTGCAATTTCTTCGATAAACGATAAGCCTGATAGGTCAATAGATTCTTTAACCTCTTGTTCAATGCTTTTCATTAGGATCA
>SEDB01000175.1 GCA_004210715.1 Pedobacter sp. | reverse complement strand
TTTCTTAACAGGTTGAAACTTCAGTTGCTGTGCCAATTGATTTTGTATCAACGTAGCGTATTCAAAAGATAAATGATCATACATTAATCAATCAACAACAATAAAGTGATATTAGTTCTATTAACGCTATAAAATTAAAGAATTATAAAGTCTTATAATTAATATTATGTTAAGTTGATATTTAAGCATCCTTCCTATCTTAGTTTTATTTTTATCATTACAGTTCTTGAAGTTTGCGATTCAGTTCCTGAACTTTATCAGTTGCATTCTTTTTAGTGTAAATGTCAACTAGTAACTGAACCGTCTTTTTATCATTGGGATTTATTTCATTAGCTCTTTGTAAAGCAAATTGTGCCCGATTGATCAGATTATTATAATTGGCAACCTTATCAGCATCATTTTTCTTTATGGAATCATTAGCGCTGTTTATATATGCCAAACCTAATTGATACAACGCATCGAAATAATTTTGATCAGTATTAAGCGCATTATCGTAAGCTAAAATTGCGGTTGAGTTGTTACCATTAATCTGCTGTAAATAGCCATACAGAAAATACAAAAGCTTATTACCTTTCTCAACTTTTAAGTTTCCTTCTATTAAAGTTGCTGCTCTGGTATAATTTTCAGTATCTAATAAAAGATTAATGTAGTCATTCGTTAAGCTTCTTTGGAATGGGTTTTTAACTAAACCTTCCTCAAGTGTCTTAATTGCTGTTTCATTATCGTATTTACCAACGTATAGCTGGGCCAACTTTTGAAACATTGCAGCATTACGGATTCCATTATCTTTTGCCCGCTTAAAATAATTGATTGCCTCATCATAATTCTGGATGTTTAAAGCACAAATTGCAGTGTTTAAAGCCAAAGTTGTATCTACAGGGAAACTATCGCTAACTTCTTTCAAGTCAGAATATGCTTCGGCAAAATCGTTATTAAAAAATGCTGAATTCGCTTTTTCTTGCTTTTTAATCAGAATATTATGGTTTGATGCCTTTATTAATCCTGAGTTGTCTTCATATTTATCCAGACCCCTCGCCTGCTTAATTGCAGCATTTGCGGCGTCATAAAACTTATCTGAATTGGCTTTGTCGGTATCAATTAAAGAAGCAAATGATGTTAAATAAGATTTTATCGACCAGGTTTCTGCCCAGTTCTTTGTCTTATTGTCTTTTTCCGCTGATTCAATTGATTTTAGCCCCTCCGTAATAATTGCAAGTTGTTTCTTCTCATCTTCTTTATTCGTAATCGAAGCTTGCAATTTACCAACGGCATTTCTAGCAATTAAGATTTGGCTTTTTTGAGCCACAGCATTAAAAGAAAAGAAAAACGAGAAGGCTAATACTAACTTGAAACCACTTTTCATATGATAATCGATGTGTTGTAACGGGTAAAAAAAAATGCTATTGCTGTAAAAATAAACAAAAAAAAAGAGTCCCGAATTAATTCGGGACTCTTTTTTCAACTTTGTAATAGATTATTGTTTAGGCAGTGCATCTAAACGCTTTTTAATATCCTCATAATTTTTGGTGTCATTTCTGAAGCCATAAATTGTTTTTAATGTTTCCAAAGCACCTGGATTTTTAGGATCGATTTCTAAAGCCTTTTTATAATAAGGTAAAGATTTATCCAATAAACCATTCATTTTAGCGGTCACATCATTAAATTCTTTAACTTTTTTAGAATCGATTTTATTTCTATCACTTTGAAGTTTCAAAGCCTGAGAAAAATATATGTTTCCCAAAAGAACTTGATAACTTGGGTTAGTTGGTTCTTTTGTAGCTAACGCGTTTAACATTTGTTCTGATTTTGCAGCATCTCCTCTATCAATATAAATTTGGGTTTCTGTTTTAATCAGCTCAGTATTCTCTGGATACTTCGCAGCTGCTTCTTTAATTATTGCTAGTGCTGCTGTTGTATCCTTCTGCTTACGTAAAGTTATGTCAACCAATTCATTATATAAATCAGAAGATTGTGGCGAATTCAATGAAATTACCTTCTTAAATTGTTGAATCGTAGCCGGCCAGTCTTCGGTATTTCTTGCTGCGATACCAGCATTTAAATACATTGATGTATCCTGTGGATTAATTACTGTTGCTTGTACAAACTTAGTGTAAGCTGTTTTATAATCCTTTTTGTTATAAGCCATAACACCAGCATTTCTAACTGCGTTTGCAATGTTAGTTTCAGCTAAAGCAAAGTTATCCTTTTCTGCGCCCTTAGTGTCAATTTTTTTACCTTCAGTAATCGCATCTTGTGCAATTTTGATATTTGCATCTGCGTTGGCAGCATCAACTGTATCTATAATTGCCGCAGATGAAGCGAACAATGCACGATAAGACCATGCTTCAGGCATTACTTTAGATTTCTCATCAGCAATAGCTTTATCTGTATTAGCTAAGCCTGCTTTAATTGCCTCTAGTTTTTTAGCCAATGGTGTTGAAGCACCCTGTGAGGTTAATTGAAAAATGCCCCATTTCTTCTTCGCTTCATTAACTTCACTTTTCTGAGCAAACGCAGTACCAACAGTGCCTGCTAAAATTATACCTAGAAATACTCTTTTCATAATTTTTATTCTAATATTAATTTAGTTAATTTTTTTCTTCTTCCGTGTCGTCATCTGAGTCTGTATCTTCTTCTTCAGTTTCTTCAGCCTCAGTTGTATCTGCTTCTAATTCTTCTCCGTCCGTTACTACAACATCTGTTAAATCTACCGTTTCTTCTTCATCCTCTTCGTGATCTATTTTAGTTACTGAAGCAATTTCATCCTCTCCTTTCAAAGATATTAAACGAACACCTTGCGTTGCACGTCCCATTACTCTTAAAGCAGAAACAGGGATTCTAATTACTATTCCTGATCTGTTAATGATCATTAAATCTTCGCTATCAGTAACGTCTTTAATCGAAACTAATTGTCCTGTTTTTTCAGTAACGTTAATGGTTTTTACACCTTTACCGCCACGGTTTGTAACACGATAATCCTCAATGTCCGTACGCTTTCCGTATCCTTTTTCTGATACTACTAACACCGTAACCTCCGGATTGTTTACAGCAATCATGCCAACAACTTCATCTTTTTCATGCGCAAGCCTAACCCCACGTACTCCAGTAGCTGTTCTACCCATTGGGCGAACTGTACTTTCGTTGAAACGAATAGCCCTTCCTGAACGTAAAGCCATCACAATTTCGCTTTGTCCGTTAGTTAAGCATGCTTCTAATAATACATCTCCATCATTGATGTTAATTGCATTAATACCATTTACACGAGGACGAGAGTAAGCCTCAAGAGATGTTTTCTTAATGGTACCTTTTTTAGTACACATGATGATGAAATTGTTCTCTAAATACTCTTGATCTTTAAGGTTCTTCACTTTAATGTAAGCCTTAATTTTTTCGTCTTTCGGAATATTGATGATGTTTTGAATTGCTCTACCTTTGCTGGTTCTAGAACCCTCCGGAATTTCATAAACCCTTAACCAGAAACATCTTCCGGCCTCAGTAAAGAATAACATGTAGTTGTGGTTTGTGGCCACCAGCATGTGTTCAATAAAATCTTCATTTCTCGAAGTACTGCCTTTTGATCCTTTTCCACCTCTACCCTGCGCTCTAAATTCGGTTGCTGGTGTACGTTTAACATAACCTTCATGAGAGATTGTGATTACCACTTCCTCGTCATCAATGAAATCTTCCATGCTCATATCTTCAGCAGAGTGAACAATGGTTGTTTTGCGCTCATCACCAAATTTCTGCTTCACTTCTTCTAATTCATCTTTGATGATCTGCATACGCAAACCTTCATCAGCTAAAATAGATTTCAAATATTCGATGGTTTTCATCAATTCGGCATACTCTTCTTTAATTTTATCACGCTCTAGTCCTGTTAAACGACGCAATGTCATATCCAGGATAGCACGAGCTTGAATGTCGCTCAAACCAAATTTCTCCATTAAGCCTACACGAGCTTCCTCCGGAGTTTCTGATGCACGAATTAATTTAATTACTTCATCTAAGTGATCTAAAGCAATTAAATATCCTTCTAAAATATGAGCACGTTTTTCGGCCTCAGCCAATTCATATTTGGTACGACGAACTACAACATCATGACGGTGATCAACGAAATGCACAATTAAATCTTTTAGATTTAACATTTGCGGACGACCTTTTACCAATGCAATATTATTTACACTGAAAGATGTTTGTAAAGCGGTGTACTTATATAAGTTGTTTAGAACGATTGATGCATTTGCATCACGTTTAATTTCGTAAACAATACGGATACCATCTTTGTTGGATTCATCTTTGATGTTTGAGATGCCTTCCAATTTTTTCTCGCCAACCAATTCAGCAGTACGCTCAATCATTTGGGCCTTATTAACCTGGTAAGGGATTTCAGTAACGATGATTACCTCACGATCTCTTAAGTTTTCAATTTCTGCCTTGGCACGCATCACAATACGTCCACGGCCAGTTTCGAAAGCCTCTTTAACACCTGTATAACCATAAATAATACCACCCGTTGGGAAATCCGGAGCTTTTACAAACTTCATTAACTCCTCAATAGTGATATCTCTGTTATCGATATAATTTACAATACCTTCAATACATTCTGTTAAGTTATGTGGCGCCATATTGGTAGCCATACCTACTGCAATACCGCTTGATCCGTTAACTAATAGGTTAGGGATTTTTGCAGGTAAAACTGTTGGTTCTTGTAAGGTATCATCAAAGTTTAACTGAAAATCTACAGTATCTTTGTTGATATCGGCAAGCATTTCCTCAGCGATTTTCGAGAAACGTGCCTCCGTATAACGCATTGCAGCCGGAGAGTCACCATCAATGTGACCAAAGTTTCCCTGGCCATCAACCATTGGATAACGCAAGCTCCAGTCCTGAGCCATACGAACCATGGTAAAATATACAGAAGCATCACCATGTGGGTGATACTTACCTAAAACCTCACCCACAATACGGGCAGATTTTTTATGTGGTTTATTACTTGTTACGCCTAGATCAAGCATTCCGTATAAAACACGGCGGTGAACCGGTTTTAATCCATCGCGTACATCAGGCAAGGCCCTCGATACGATTACCGACATTGAATAGTCAATGTAGGCCGATTTCATCTGCTCCTCTATATTAATTTGGATGATTTTGTCGTTTTGTTGATTTTCTAAATCTTCTGCCATAAATTATTATTC
>SEDB01000709.1 GCA_004210715.1 Pedobacter sp. | reverse complement strand
GTCATGTTAATCAGTCGCCCATACCCGGATTGGTTTAATCTTGTATGGAAATACGCTGAAAGATTTAGTGAGACTGAAAGAAAATTAATTTTCGGCGAAAATGCAAAAGCTTTTTATAGGCTTTAGTTGTGTTTCTAAGCTCACACTCGTTTCCAACGAACGCGTACTGATCCATCGTATTTTACGATAAAAACATAGCAGATAGAGCAGGACGGATAATATAAATTTAAATGTTAGTTTTCGCTTCCAAAATAAAGATCTGACCAATATAATATTTACATATGAGTAAAAAGATTACATTCCCATACCATCCACAATACCCATCCGTAGCCGATTTAAGAAAAAAAGCGAAATCAAGAATCCCGAAATTTGCGTTCGATTATCTGGAAGGTGGTTGTAATGAAGGACTTAATTTAGCCCGAAATGAAAACGATTTCGATAATATTTACCTTAAACCAAATTACTTAAAAGCCGTTGAATGCCCGGTTCTGGTGGTTTTGGTAGATGTGCCTGCATTTGGCTTGCGTTACAAAGAAATTAAGAGTGGTTTATCTATTCCACCAAAAATGTCGATCAATAACATTTTGCAGGCTTTTGCCCGTCCGCTGTGGGGAATTAAAACCTTGCAACATGGCATTCCATCATTTGCCACGCTGAAACCATATATGGAAAAAGGAATGGACATGTCGCAATTAGGACAGTTTATGAACAAAACGTTTACTGGCAAGGTTGATATTGAAAAAGTTTCTGCCATTCGTGATCTATGGAAAGGGCCTTTGGTATTGAAGGGAATTGCAACCGATGAAGATATGCAGGCCGCTATCCAAATTGGTGCTGATGGGGTAATTGTTTCCAACCATGGCGGCAGACAAATTGATGCAGGCGAATCTTCTATTAACTCACTGATTAAACTGGCAAACAATCCGTTATACAAATCAAAATTGAAGATTATGTTAGATGGCGGTATTCGTTCGGGCGTTGATTTGGCCAGAGCGCATGCCGTTGGTTCTGAATTCAACTTCATGGGCCGACCTTTTATGTATGGCGTTGGCGCACTGGGCAACGAAGGAGGAGATCATACCATTAACATGTTCAAAACTCATTTATACCAGATTATGCAACAATTAACTATTGAAAAGGTAACACAATTTCCGGATCGCTTGTTGAAGCCATAGAACCCCTAAATGGGACTTTGCAAGAAGCAATAGGATATTAGAAAAACAAAAAAAAGCAAGACTGGTTGGTCTTGCTTTTTTATTTGTTTCAATTTGGAACGAGTGGCAACCCATTTAGGAATAGCCATCTTGCCTTTAAACTCCCCCTTTAGGGGATTGGGGGTTATTTAAACTTATAAGTCGTACTGGTTTTATAAGTTTCGCCCGGCTTAAGTACCGTTGAAGCGAAATTTGCATGATTTGGCGCATCAGGGAAATGCTGCGTTTCTAGACAAAAAGCAGAACGGTGAGGATAAGATTTCCCTCCCTTGCCATCTTTAGTTTCTCCGGTTAAAAAATTGCCACTATAAAACT
>SEDB01000708.1 GCA_004210715.1 Pedobacter sp. | reverse complement strand
TAAATCGATCTATCAACCACGTTTCTCAGTACATCTCTTTTAAAAAACCGCTTAAGATTTGGCAATGTTCCTTGTATCGTTAAGTGATTGTTACGATAGGCAGCACCAAAGTCTCCATCGAGATAAAGTTTCCGCTCATTAAAACCATTAAGTACCTCATCGGTTAAATCTCCTTTTACTTTACCAATATTTACATATTCGTTCATGATTCCTGCGGAGATACCGAAATCCAAAAAGCTGGAAGCATTGTTAAGCGGCAAATGATAGGCGTAACTAAACGTTGCCCGCATTCTGCTTAACGCTCCGGCTGTTTCACTATAAAGAAGTGCGCCAATACCAACTTTATTATTACTAAGGCCATAATCAGCTGTTAAATACTGAATTTTCGGTGCACCATCTATTCCGACCCACTGTGCTTTAAAAGCACCATTCAAATTTAAACCAGTTTCAGTTCCAGCCATTGCCGGGTTTGCTAAAAACTGATTCTGATAGTATATGCTGCCCATCGGATTTAGTTGAGCAAACGCTGCTGATGCGAAAAACAACAACAAGCCACATATATAAAATTTCATCTTGATCATGTTGTTATTTTTTGTACAATATTGAAATGAATCCTTTGATTGTTCCATCAACTCCCAAATCCAAGATATAATAATAAGTATCTTCCATAAGTGCACGTCCATTTAAGTAACCATCCCAATCGTTTTGGTAATTAGTTTTTAAATAAAGTGTTCTTCCTCCCCTATCGAATATGGTTAACTTATTAGAAGGGTATTTTTCTAAACCTTTAACTAAGAAGAAATCATTCTTTCCATCGCCGTTTGGGGTAAGGATATTATTGACTATTGAGACATCAGCAGTAGTTTGTACAATCAAAAACGGCTGTAAAAACCCTTGAGTCAAGGTAGTATTACTGACTTGAAACGTTTGTATCAAAACCATTTCACCAATACTAAAGTCATATAGCTGATTATTGATTTTAGCGTAACCATTTGCCGTATTAACGGTAAATGGCAGATTTTGTGCTTGAGTATCTTTTCTGAAAAACAATAAACAGAAAAAAAG
>SEDB01000707.1 GCA_004210715.1 Pedobacter sp. | reverse complement strand
ATACCACGCTCTTGCTCTTGTGCCATCCAGTCCATTGTTGCAGCACCTTCGTGCACCTCACCAATTTTATGACTAACACCAGCATAATAAAGGATACGCTCAGTTGTTGTAGTTTTACCTGCATCAATGTGAGCTGCGATTCCAATATTTCTTGTAAATTTTAAATCTCTTGCCATCTTATGTTTTTGATTGATCTGATTTTAAATGATTACACCGATTATGTTAATCACAAATCGGTGTAATTTATCTAATCAGTATAATCTTCTAATTAAATCTGTGTAATCTTACTAATCTGTTAATCCTAAAACTAGAATCTGAAGTGAGAGAACGCTTTGTTAGCCTCAGCCATTTTGTGCGTATCTTCTTTCTTCTTAACAGCAGCACCTTCACCTTTAGCAGCAGCTACCATTTCACCAGCTAATTTCTCTTTCATGGTTTTTTCACCACGTTTACGAGCATATGAAATTAACCATTTCATACCTAAAGCTGTTTTACGCTCTGGTCTAACCTCAGTTGGAACCTGGAAGTTAGCACCACCAACACGACGAGATTTAACCTCTACAGCTGGCATAATGTTAGTTAAAGCACGTTTGAAGATCTCTAAACCGTTTTCACCTGCTTTTTTCTCAGCAATTTCAACAGCATCGTAGAAAATAGAGTAAGCGATAGATTTTTTTCCATCGTACATCATATTGTTCACAAAACGAGTTACCTGAACATCATTAAATTTTGGATCAGGAAGAATAATTCTCTTTTTTGGTTTTGACTTTCTCATTTCTTATTTCCTCCCGATTATTTTTTCTTTCCTTTTGCAGGTGCAGCAGCAGCTTGACCTGGTTTAGGACGTTTAGTACCATATTTCGAACGACGTTGGTTACGACCAGCAACGCCTGATGTATCTAATGCACCACGGATTATGTGGTAACGTACACCTTGTAAATCTTTCACGCGACCACCACGAATCAAAACGATTGAGTGTTCTTGTAAGTTGTGACCTTCCCCAGGAATGTATGCATTCACCTCTTTACCGTTCGTTAAACGAACACGGGCTACTTTACGCATTGCTGA
>SEDB01000706.1 GCA_004210715.1 Pedobacter sp. | reverse complement strand
GCAACCAACACATGAATTTTATCATCCGACAAAATATCTGGCGTAAAAAAAGATATAACAATGAGGATGATTATCGAGGCATGAAAAACTACAGGAAAATAATTTTCGATCTTTCCATTATCGTTATTGGGATTATCCGCTAAAGTAAATTTATCATTATCAAGGTATTTGTTCATTAAACGAATAATGACAAGCAAAATAAAAAGTGAGAACATGTATTTAGATTTGGCTTAACTATATCAGGCTCGCAATATAACAACTTATAAGAATATATTTGCAAGGTTGGCCAATTCACTCCGCTCCCCTTTTTGCAACGTGATGTGCGCATACAGCGGATGATTTTTAGCGTTTTCAATCAAGTAAGATAATCCATTACTCTCCGAATCTAAATATGGTGTATCAATTTGATTTATGTCGCCAGTAAAAACAATTTTTGTATGCTCCCCTGCTCTGGAGATAATGGTTTTAACTTCGTGTGGTGTTAGGTTTTGAGCTTCATCAATGATAAAGAAAATCTTCGTTAAAGTTCTTCCCCTTATAAATGCCAGTGGTGCAATTGCTATTTTTTCTGTAGTAATCAACTCATCAATTTTGGCTGACATTTTATCATCTCCAATAAATTGATCTTTTATGAAACGAAGATTGTCCCAAATGGGGGCCATAAAAGGATCTGTTTTAGATTTGGCATCACCTGGCAAAAAGCCAATATCTTTATTGCTTAGGGAAACAATTGGTCGGGTGATGTAGATTTGCCTAAACTCACGTCGTTGCTCTAATGCACTCGCCAGAGCCAGTAGCGTTTTCCCAGTACCAGCATTGCCTTGAATACTTACTAACTTGATATTAGGATCTAATAATGCGTGAATAGCACATGCTTGTTCAATATTTTTGGGCTTGATCTTGAATATCGCATCAGTTGATACTGCAGAAATGGTATTAAGATTATGGTTGTAGAACACATTTGCAACCTTCCTTTTATTTTTTAATACAAAGAAATGGTTTCCCTCTTTTGGCGGTAATCCAATATTTTCAGCCTCAACTATTTTATTTTTCTTAACCTCATCAATAAT
>SEDB01000705.1 GCA_004210715.1 Pedobacter sp. | reverse complement strand
ACATCCTAAAAACGAAGAACAAGCTACTGCTCTGAAAGCAGTGATGAAAGTTTTAAAAATTGATTTCGAAACTGAGGAAAGCCCTTATAACCCCGAGTTTGTAAATAAAGTTTTACAAGGAGTAAATGCCAGAAAATCTGGCAAGTCGGGAAAAATTATCGATACTAAAACTATGTGGAAATAAACTTCTAATCTTACCCTAATTTTATTGCATCCCAATTTAATCTAGCTATTGGTATCAAATAGAATTACATGAACAGGCAATTGTTGACTTTGAATTCTGGAAAAAATCAGGAAATAAGGCAATTAAAAAAAAGATTGAACAATTAATCCTAACCATTCAAGAAAATCCTTTTACGGGCATTGGTAAACCAGAACAATTGAGATATAATCTGTCAGGTCAATGGTCAAGAAGAATAAATGAAGAACATAGAATTATATACGATGTAATAAATAATGTTTTAAATATTTATTCTTTAAGAGGTCATTACAAATAGTAAATGATAAACCATTCAATATTTAAAAAAACAATTATTGTAGTCAGCGCATCCATTCTGATTTTCCTTTTCGGGCTCTTCCCTGCCTTCGTCCAGAAATATTATTCAACAGGCATTTATCTTTACATTTCTTCTTCATTCAGGTTCATATCATCTACCTTTCCGTTTGCCATCGGCGATATCGTTTATGCTTTGATAATCGGTTTTATATTTTACAAGATCATCAGGTTTGTTAAAAGGAAAAAAGACTTAGTCAGAGCGCACAGAGTTATCGTTCCGCTTCAAATTTTAAACTTTTTCCTAATTCTTTACATCATCTTCAAATTGGTTTGGGGTTTAAATTACAGCAGACCAAGTATAAGTGATGAATTAGGAATCGGAAACGAAAAATATAGCGTGAAAGAATTGGTTTTATTAGGCGATTATTTTGCCAATAAAACGAATAATTTAAAAATGAAACAAACTAAAAATCAAGATTATTCAATTGAGTATTTAGAAACGAATTCGGCAAAAGCTTACGATCTGATGGAGAAACAAAATTCATTATTTCGTTATCAAAACCCTTGTCTAAAA
>SEDB01000704.1 GCA_004210715.1 Pedobacter sp. | reverse complement strand
GATCGCTTCAATATTGTGGCGAAGAAAGATTTATTTCCGAACCAACTTTCTGGTGGGCAGCAACAATTGGTCGGTATTGCGAGAGCTTTAGCGGCTCAGCCTTCTATTATTTTGGCCGACGAGCCCACAGGGAATTTGCAATCTGCACAGGCTGATGAAATCATGCAGCTGTTTCAAAAGTTGAATCAGGAAGATGGAATAACCATTATACAGGTAACTCATTCAGAGAAAAATGCCACTTATGGTAATCGCATTTTGCATATTGCAGATGGTGTAATTAAAGATGATGTGGAATTAACAGATGTTAAGGCAGTTTAACTTTGTAAACGCGATAAGGATATGCCGTTCTGTCTTTTCCGTTATTATACTTTGGTAACCGATTTAATTGTGAGCAACTGAGGTAAAGAAAACCGTCAGTGCCGATTCCAAATGAGTCTGGCCAGCTTAACCTTTTATCAGTTACTAAAGTATGTAATTTGCCATCAGGCGATACATACTTGATGGCATAATCTGGAGATGAACTCAAGTAAATGTTTCCATTTTTATCGGCAATCATGCCATGGCATACACCTGTTTCGGCGACCATTTCTACTTTTTTAGATAATTCCTCTTTGCTTAATTTTTCATCTACCAAATATTCCGTTGCGATTCGGTAAAGTTTGGTTTGATTAATCGCTCTGAAATAAAAATATTTATTGTCTTTGGTCAAGGCTATTCCATTAACGTTGGAATTAAATGGTTTCCCTTTGTCATCTACCACATCGATATCATCAAGTTTCAAAACGAAATTCGGCTGCGAAATTGTCGATTGATCTTTTTCAAGCACAATTCTGGATTTTCCCGATTTCAAATCCAGCACCACTACGGCACTCAAACCTGGATCTGAGAGATAAGCAAGGTCTTTATCAGTGTCAACTACCAGATCATTTAAGCCACTTTTATCTTTCGGCAGATCATCAAATTCATAAATCCGAACGACTTGATCAGTCTTTAAATCGATTTTTAAAAGTTTGAATTGTCCGGTTTTACTTGCGCCAGAATCTCCAAACACAGAAGAAGCACCCGCAGGTT
>SEDB01000010.1 GCA_004210715.1 Pedobacter sp. | reverse complement strand
CTACAGCTACACCAATTTTGAAATTTTCCAGTTCATTATTTAAATTATATTTAGATTGTGCACTGTAGAAAAGGTAATACTTATCGTTAACAGCATATACCTCCGGTGCCCAAAACGAACTGATACCCCAGGTGCCAGGCTTGGCACCAAAATAGACCTGTCCTTCATCTTTCCATTTGACTAAATCAGAAGATGAATAGGTAGGAAATCCGGCTTTGGCTCCACCACCAGTACCATACATAAAATAGGTAGAAGAATTTTCATCATAGAGAATGAACGGATCACCAAATTTTATACGAATGGGGTTTTTAAAAGTGGTATCCATCAATTTTGGTTTGAGCTGCAGTATTGAGCCTGCTGATAATTTTCCAGAAAAAATATGAGCAATACTCAGCACTCCCAATACCATGGATATATAAAGAATTAATTTTTTCATGTCATGTTTAAAATGGTCTCATTTGAGATGCCCAATAAAATATCTGATATAGATTTTGAAACAGTTACGTTTGCTCTCATAAAGGTATGAGGATTGTGTAGGAATTATTTTGCATTATGATAGCACGAACCTTACCTTATGATCCAATATATAATGATTGGAGGGGGCAGTCTGTTGAGGTTTTCAAACCTTGTTACGGGTAGATGATTCGTTTGATGATTTAGATTGACAAGTAACCGCTGGCAAAAGCAAAAGGCTTTATACCAACGGATCTAAACTAAACTAACCAATGAACCAAATGGGGTGCTATTGTATAATTTCTGTTTCGAACAGAAACTCTGTTTTTATTATAATAATCATTATAATGCTGAATGCGCTGAAACCAATAGTTGTTACTGGATAAATTAGCTACCTGATAGATATTGCCCCACTCATCTGGCTTATTACTTAAAGCCAGGCTATAGGATATCCTACTGAGTTCCATATGCCGCCATTCTTCCATGTACAACTCCCTCGCCCGTTCATTTACAATATCGCCGATGTTAACGGTTGTATAAAGCTGACTGCATTGTGCCCGGCGCCTAACCGCATTTACATCATCGGCGGCTAAAGCACCATTGCCCTTATAATAATAGGCTTCAGCCCGAAGCAGATAAGTTTCGGCTAAACGGTAACAATACCAATCAGCCGCACCGCCATCGTTTCTATTGGAGCTAGGGGTCGCCTGAAATACAGGATCATCAATATATATTTTATAGTGCGGCCAGTTAAACCAACTGCGGATGGTATCCGTACAGAGTAAAGTATTCCCATTGTATAAGCGCAGATTTTGACCATAAAAAGAATCCGTTGGATCATTGTATTTCAGCATTTCCATTTTTGCCCAGTTACCGCTTGCGCTGCTATGACGCAGGTCGGTTATATCATCCAAACCATTCACTTTCCACAAGCCAAACTGAGCGAAATGAGTTGGTCGGATCATGGCAATGCCCCGACCAATAGCGCTGTTGATGTCATATTGAGCCCTATAGCGTGAATCTGTTTTGGCTACAGAAAGCATTACCTTACCACTAGGCGACTTTAGCGCTGCCTGGTTCCACATTGGTCCCCAATTGCGCATTGACTTATACCTAATGGTTGCATCTGTCCCCTCTCGATTTGGCATGACCAGCAAGGCTTCCTTATTCGCCGCAATGGCTTTATTCACAGGCCTGTGTAAATCCCAGATCACATTTCGGTTTACCGGCCATGTGTTGGGATTAGGATTGTCGAAAGAACCAAAATTTGACGTCATTAACTCGTATCCGGATTGATTAATCAAAATATTTGCCTGATCAATTGCTTTATCCCATTGCCCGGTAGCCAGATAACACTTAATTAACAATTGTCGACATGCCGCTTTGTTCACCATTCCTATATAAGCCATTTTTGACTGCTCAGGAACCCATTTCACAGCATTTTCCATGTCTGCAGTAATCATCTCGAGTATGGCCTGCCGGCCGGTGGTCTTATAATTTTGTTTAGGAACAGTGAGAATTTTCGTAACCAGGGGAATGTCGCCATATTGAAAACATAGTGCCAAGTAGCGGAAAGAACGATGGAAATAGGCTCTGCCCAGATACTCTTGTTTGGTGGCTTCATCCAAACCAGGAACTTTGTCTATGAAACTGGTAATGGTATTGGCATATTTAATTCCATTATAGGTTTCGCCCCAAAAATAGGAAATCATATTGACATCATTGTCGAACATCCCGTCTAGAGGCGTCAGCCTCGTCGCTACATCAGCGAAGATATTACCATCATCCGTTTTGGCAGATACGCCGATATCAGATAACATATACTCAGTTCCAATGGGCGTCGATATATCTCTGGTGGTCAGATGGCTCCAATATGCCCGCAAGTGACGATCAGACAATGCAATGGTGGCATCCAGTCCTGAACGTGAGGAGAAAGTTAATTCCGGTTCATAAAAAGAGAGTGGGTCTGGCTTCAGAAATTCTCTTTTGCACCCAGAAAATAGTGACACCGATGCTACAATGTTCAATAGCAGTAGAGATTTATATATATAATTTGCTTTCATATTTTAGCATTTAGAAGTTTACATTTAAGCCGATACTAAAGATACGCGGGGCCATCTGACCAGTTTCAATATCCCAGTAGCGCCAGTTTTTATCTTTGTTCCAAACCAGCGCATTTCGTATTGAGCCGAATATCTTTAACTTTTGAATATGGTAAGCTGATGTGAGTTTGGACGGCAGCGTGTAGCCTAAACTCACATTATCTAACCTGACAAATGACCTATCAAATATCCTTTGAGGGGAATTTACACCAGCCGGGCCTTTTGACTCCAATCTTCCCCAAAATTCACTGGGATTTTCAGTTGTCCAGTAAGGCTTATCATACGTGTTGGCCAAACCCTGACTAATGGTAGAGGTACCGTTATCCTGATTTAAGTAAGCGCCATTCAGGCTCTTGTGCCCCCAGTAAGAATAGATATTGAAAGAAAAATTAAAATTTTTGTAGCTGAAATCATTTCTCAGCGACCACATCACAGGCGCTTGTGTTTGTCCCAGAAACTCCTTATCGTTATTATTATATACAGGGGTGAAACTTCCGTCTGCATTCCGGATATCGTCACCTGTGTAGTTGTTGGCGACTTTAGGATCTCCAGGTCGCTGCCCATATTTTGCAGCTTCAGACAATTCATTTACCTGCCAAATGCCTGTTATTTTATAGTTCCAGATTGCGCTTATGGGTTGTCCTATAAACCAACCATTTGCTATGTCATCCACTTCTTTACTGGAAACTACATTTCCAGTAGCGTCCAGAATATCTTCATATCTGTTATAAAGATGCTTGATTTTATTATTATACCTAGAAAAACCTAAGGTGGTACTCCATTTAAAAATATCACTAACGATATTTTGCGAATTTATAGATATCTCCAAACCGCTGTTCTGTACCTCACCGAGATTGGTGGTGATACTCGTAAATCCCGAAAAACCTGGCAGAGACTGGTTCATGACCATATCTGTGGTAGACATTTGAAAATAATCTACGCTGGTAGACAATCGATTTTCGAGGAAACCAAGATCCAATCCTATGTTAAAAGATGCTGTTTTCTCCCATTCCAAACCCGAGTTGGCCATTCTATCTATTCTCAGGTACTGAAACTGAACATAATCGCCATTTGCATTAATATACCCTTGTGTACCTACGCCATTGGCTAAGTTCGCTAGTGCGATGTAAGGATTTTCAAGGGAGCGGTTCCCGTTCTGGCCATAGGATAATCGCAATTTACCATTGCTAAGCGGTTTCCATTTGAAAAACTTTTCGTTGGTAAACGTCCAGGCAATCGCTGCAGATAGAAAAGTAGCCCGTGGATTTGATGTCCCGAATGCTGAATAGCCATCGCGTCGAACAGAACCGGTAAACATGTACCTATCATCATAGGAATAGAATAATCGTCCTAAGAGACCATCTGCAGTTTGACGGCTATCGCTAGAATCAAATTCACTTAATAAGCGATCCCCCCCACTTGTTTCATGAAACCCTAAGCCGTCTGTGGGTGTTATATTTCTCGCTCTTATGACATCCCACCACGACTTACGCTCTTCTGCTTCTTGCACCAAGGTCACATTCACGCGATGCTTTTGAGCAAAAGTTTTTTCCCAATTGATTGTATTATTGATAGACCAGTCAAAGTTTCTGCTATTTTCCCGTTCCACGCCTGCGCTATTTGATAGCGGGCTCCAACTAGGATGTGCCGATGAGGCAAAATATCTTCTATAATAGAATTGGTAACGTGGTGCGGCATTAAAAGAGTAGTTGATATTAAATGGCAGCTTTACTTTTGCGTTGAAAATTGAATTCAAGACCGTATAACCACTTTCTAAATCCTGAAACTGTCTGTTGAAATCATAGTTATAGCCTCTTACGGTTCCAGTTAACCCGGCACCCTGCGGGAAGACCTCCAAATTTCCGTTACTATCACGATATGAAGCAAATGGACTATTGAAAATAATGGCCGACCCCCAATCTGTAGCGATATTTCCATCCGAACGGTCCTGGAAATTGATGTTGGCACCAATTGTGAGCCAGTTCGTTACGATCCCTTCCACTTTTAAATTAGATCGTATTGCCCTATAATTATCACCGACAATTACCCCTTGGTTACTTAGATATCCGGCAGACATGTAATAGTTGATTTTATCGCTTGCACCAGAAACGCTTAGGTTATAATCCTGATTGAATCCATTACGAAAACTATGGTTATACCAATCAAATGTCTTTCCAGATAAATAATTAGACAGCACATTATGATCTAAACCTATACGTTTGGCATAAATTTCCCGATCAGACGCCCCGGCTACGTTTACTGAATATGAGCGCCATGTAGATTCTGTAATTCCATACTTGGAAAGCATTTCTGCATTAGGGCTTTCATAGAACCCTGGTTTGCCTGCAGCATCGGTACCAATTGTGTAAGCCTCATAATTACCTGTTGCCGGATTTACACCATAGGTAGCTGATTTATACCAATCCTCTCTGTACTTTAAATATGCATCTGGTCCCCATACCGGCCGGTTTGCCCCCATCGTAGAAATGGCAAAATTTGAAGTTAAATTAATTTGCGGTTTTCCCTTCTTCCCTTTCTTGGTACTCACGATGATCACTCCATTCGCAGACTGCGCACCATAGACTGCGGCCGCCGATGCATCTTTTAGCACATCTATCTGCTCTATATCATCTGGATTGATTTCCGATAGCTCGCCATAAAATATCATCCCATCGAGTATTAGCAATGGGGAGTTATGGCTAGATGCAGTGTAAACTGAGCGTTGTCCACGTATATTGATCGTACCTCCGTTTTTAGCAGAAGCGTCCAGCCCGATAGTCAACCCTGGAGTACCTCTCAAGATATCTTGCACTGTCCGGGGATTTTCATCAGCAATTTTATCCGGTTTCAACTGCGTAATGGCACCAGTTAAATCGCTTTTTTTCGCTGTTCCGTAACCTATTACGACCACGTCATTCAATTCATATGAATTGGCAATCAATTTGATAACCAGATTATTTTGGTTTAATAGCTCGATAGTTTGGGTATCGTAGCCGACATAAGAGATTTGCAAGGTTGCATTCGGTCCAACTTGTATTTGAAAATTACCTTTTGCGTCTGTCGCGACCGCATTAGCTGTATTTTGAACCTTAATCACGACTCCTACTAAAGTTTCGCCCGTCTTGGCATCTGAAACAGTTCCTCTTATTATTTTGTTCTGCGCATGTAACGAAAAAGGAATGAGCAAGCAGCAAAAGAATGTTATCGGCTTGAAATCCTTTTTTAGCCACTTATAACAAAAACATAAGTATTTATTTATCATGATGAATATTTGGTTTATCGTCCTGGTTTAGTTCCCTGTTTGGTGAGATACACGTTAGCTGTTTTCTACATACATTTTCATCTCTGTCAGAAGATGTATGTACATTAGGTATTATAGCGCAAACGAGATGGATTGCCTCGTTATGCTAAATTTTATATTTGGTTAAAAATCTGCCGGATTATCAATGGATACCTTTGTGTAAATGAAAGGAGCCGTTAATCTCTGTACAAATTACATTCATCAAAGTAAATGAATATCACATTTAGCATTAGTTCATCTTTTTGTCGATTTATCTCAAAAAGATTAATTATTAATCCGATCAGTTCTCTGATTGAGACAATTGTGATATCACTGTGCATTTTCGTTGATTGGCGCAGCCAGATCTATACCCGAGGCTATAGGCACTCCAAAATTAGGAGATCCATCACTGTTCCAACTTAGTTTTTGCATTCTAGGCGTCCTGGTGCCATTTGAAGTATTGGCTACACTTCGGGCATGGTAGATGAACCAATGCTCTTTAACAGTAGTACCATCGGCTTTGGTCAGGCTACTGTTAAAAAACCCGTTATGACCGGGGCCGTAGACGTTATTTTCATTACTTGTTACAAACACTTGTTTTTTATTTATCCAGTCGGCAGGGTTAATGGGATTTCCACCGTTTTTCAACTGAATCTGGGCCAGACAATAATTATCGCTACCATATCTGCTTGCGGAATAAATTAAAAATAAAGGGCTGTTTAGGTCTCTTTGCAGCATGATAGGCCCTTCATTCACACCAAGGCCCTGCGACCCACTAGGCTCATACTTCTCCCAATTATTGGTTGGTGCGGAAATCATGATTCGTTCACCGCTGATCGTCCAGGGATTGGTCATTGGGGCAATATATATATACTGCTTATATCTTGTAGCAGGGCTATCCCACCCAGACCAGATGAAGTAGTTAGTGCCATTATAGCTCAATATCGAACCATCTATAGCCCACTGATCAGAGGTGTCGGAAATTTTTCCTTTTAACGCCCAGGTTCCAACAGTGGGATCCTGATTTGCATTTTCCAATACATACATCCTATGAGAATCGCCACCACCATCATTTGCAGCAAAATAAATGTACCACTTTCCCGAAATGTAATGTAGTTCTGGAGCCCATAAATTAGAAGAGTAACCTGTTCCGGATGGAGGAGTCCAAATTACTTTTTCGGTAGCTTGAGAAAGCTCGGACATTTTACTGGTTTTTCGGAGTCCAAGATTATTGCCCCTGGTATACATAAAATAATAATTACCATCTTTTTGTGCGACAAATGGATCAGCCCTACTGGCATCAATCAAAGGATTTTTAAAAGTAACACCAGGAGATTGTGATATTAACTCTGTAGGCTCATTTTGAGTTTCATCAGTTCCATCGGTTTTACTTTTTTTACAAGCGCCACCACCTAATAGTACCGCTGCTAAAAGTAGTTTGAGTAATAGTTTACTGTTCATACACGATTAAGTTGTAAAGTGAATGTCAGGAGGACACTCACTTTAGGATTATCAATATTTGGTTATTATTCAAAGAAAAGAATCCCTAATCTCCTATTCTGTTCATATTGTTGTCAAAACGTCTCAAAAAAATCTTTTATGACTAACATTTTTGATATAACCATTTGATTTACAAACATAATATCAATTAACAAAGGTTAATTCCCCATATCAGTCCTACCGAGAGAAATGATATGCATTTGGTTTAACTATATTTGTTTTTAACCATTTATGCGCCTGTTTAAATTTATAAGTTTTCAAGTAATCGTTTTACAGCTCTTTGCGATAGCCTGTGATGCACAATACTATTTTAGGCATTATCAAACAGATGATGGCTTATCACATAGTTCGGTTAGAAGTATAATTCAGGATAGAAAAGGCTTTATGTGGATAGGGACCCGGGGCGGTTTAAATCGTTTTGATGGTTACAAGTTTAAATCTTACAAAAACAAGGCTGATAAATTCGGTTACATTGGGAATGACATCATCACCAGTCTTGCTGAGGATCAGACAGGAATGTTATGGATTGGAACAGGTAGAGGTGTTTTCAGATTTAACCCAACCACAGAAGTGTTTACTAAACTATCTGGGATAAATGGATATATCAATCAAGTATTGGTTGATAAAAAAAATAACATTTGGATCATTGCCATTGCATCTTTATACCAATATGATCAGTACACAAGAAAGATCCTGGATTATAAATTACCTGCCTCCTGTTTAGCCATTGACAATAAACAGAATATTTGGTTTGGCAATAATGATGGCGTGCTTAGCAAGTTGAACCCATATACCAAAAAAATTGAGAAGATTAGATTAATTGAGAAGAGTGCTTCAAAAAATGTAAGATCGATTAGTGCCATCTTCCCAACGGGGGATCAGATCCTGATTGGATTTTTCAAAAAAGGATTAAAAAGCTACAACCTCAAGACACGAACAATCTCACATTTAACCCTCAGTAAGGATAAAAATTTAGAGATTTTTGTGCGTGATATTAGATGGAGTGATAACCAAAATTTTTGGATAGCTACTGAATCAGGAATTTATATTTACGATCTGAAAAAAAACACAAGCATTAATCTGAGAAAGCGGATAGGTGATCCATATGCGATTTCGGACAATGCTGTCTATACTGTATGCAAGGATGACAACGGGGGAATCTGGGCAGGCACATTTTTTGGTGGCATAAATTACTATTCTCAGGAGAATGCGAAGTTTAAAAAATACTATCCTATACCAAATGTCAATTCCATCTCAGGCAGCGCCGTCCGTGAAATTTCTGCTGACCATAAAGGCAACCTATGGATTGGCACTGAGGATGCAGGCATCAATAAAATCAATTTGAAAACCCAGAAAATTACCACGTATACAAATACCAATAAACCGGATGAGGTGTCCTATCCAAATATTCACGGGCTATTGGTTACTGGTAATAAACTATTTATTGGTCCATTTTTTCACGGGCTGGAGGTAATGGACATTCGTACAGGCCGAATTGCCGAGCGTTTCAGATATATTGGTAATAAGGGTGATAGCTTAAGTGATTTTGTGCTCAGTTTGTATCTCAGCAGAGACAGCACACTATATGTAGGCACCGCATATAATGGATCGGGCTTATTCATCTTTAACCAAAAATCCAAAATCTTCACCAGGATTAAGCAAATACCCTACAATTCCTACGTGCTTTGTATCACCGAAGATAGCCAGGGCAGAATATGGACCGGCAGTATTAACGAAGGTGTATATCATTACCATCCAAAAACAGGAAAAAGTGGTCATATCAAGTTTGGGGACAGAGACATTACCGATTTTCCAGTTTATGGTATTTTGGAAGACAAAAATAATAATATGTGGTTCGCCACTGAAGGTGGTGGACTAATCAAAGTAAATGCAAAGGGTCAAATTGTAAAAAAAATTACACAACAGAACGGACTTCCATCCAATACACTTTTTGGAATTCTTGAAGATAATGCTGGCAATTTATGGATCAGTTCGTTGAAAGGTCTGATCTGTTTTAATATAGCCAGCGAAAAAATAAAAGTGTATACGAGGGCGAATGGACTGATTACGGATCAATTCAATTATCATTCTGCTTATAAGGATAAAAATGGGACGATGTATTTTGGCTCAGTAGCCGGCATGATCGCCTTTAAGCCTGAAGAACTAGCGCAAGGGCAAAACAGTCCACCCACTTACATTACTGAATTTGAACTGGACAATAAAGAGGTTAGTGCGAATGATATAAACAGCCCGTTAAAAAAATCAGTAATTTATATAGATACATTAATACTCCAATATAACCAGAACAATTTCAGCCTCAAATTTTCAGCATTGAATTACTCATTCAGTGATGTGACCCAATACAAGTACCGAATGAAAGGGCTTACCAATGATTGGACCTATTTAACCACAAACCGAAATGCTTATTTTACAGACCTCTCACCAGGAAAATATACCTTTATGGTACAGGCTAGAAGTAATGTAGGTAGTTGGGTGGGTAAGGAAAAAATGCTATACATCGAAATTGTGCCACCTATCTGGAGAAGTACAGTAGCCTATATATTATATACGCTTATAATAATCATCCTCCTGTACTTTGCCATTGATTATTACCATCAATTGCAAGAACGTAAAAATGCAAATAAACTTAAGCTCTTCGAACATGAAAAAGTAAAAGAAGTATACCAGGCAAAAATTGAGTTTTTTACCAACATCGCTCATGAAATACAAACCCCTCTTACCCTGATCAGCGTTCCGGTAGAAAGAGTGATCGAAAAAATTGACGACTATCCCAGGATAAGAAAAAGTATGTTGATGATTGAAAAAAATACCAAACGCCTGGTTGAGCTCATTGGACAGCTCCTTGATTTTAGACAAACCGAAATTGAGCAATTTGGTTTAAACTTCGTAAATGTAGACATCAACACAATTTTGAAGTCGCAAATCGAAGCATTCAGGGAATATGCATCAGAAAACACCATCGCTATCAAATTGAAAGTACCGCAAAAGCATGTGATAGCCTTTGTAGACAGAGAAGCCTTAATAAAAATATGCAGCAATTTAATTTCCAATGCCATAAAATATGCTACATCAACGACAAGCGTGGAACTTTTCGAACCAGCTGAAGGGAATCCAAGCTTAACTATTGTCTTTTCAAATGATGGACCTGCAATCCCTCAGGAATTTAGAAATAAAATTTTCGAACCTTTTTTCAGGTTGCGTCGCAAAGATAAATCTGGTACAGGAATAGGTTTGCCGCTTGCCAAATCCTTGACGGAATTACATAAAGGTTCATTAATTTTAAGTTCGGCTGAAGCTGATAAAATTGTTTTTGCGTTAACTTTGCCAATACACCAAGATGTCGAATTTCAACTAAATAGCTGGAAGAAAATTAATTAACCATGAATAGAAGCCTTTTAATAATTGATGATAACAAGGAAATCCTGGAATTACTGTCTGATATATTTGAAGATACGTACACTATACACACCGCTGAAAGTGGAGAACTTGCCCAGATTATTTTAGACAATGAGATCATACATCTTATTATATCCGACGTGATGATGCCGGAAATCGATGGGTTTGAACTATGCAAGCTTTTAAAAAGCAATGTCAATTATTGCCATATCCCCATTATCTTACTCACATCAAAAAACACATTTAATGCTCAAATTGAGGGGCTGGAAAATGGTGCCGATGCATATATACAAAAGCCATTTTCTCAATTGCTTTTGCAAACACAAGTTGCGAACCTGCTTCAAAATCGCTTAAAAATCAACGATCATTTTGCCAGTTCACCTTTTGAAGATGTAAGGGTTATGGCGCACTCTAAAACCGATGAGGTTTTTTTAAAGAAACTGGATGACTACATACGCAAAAACATGAAAGACCCGGACTTGGATGTCGATCAGCTTGCCTATCACATGAATATGAGCCGCCCTACATTTTATAGAAAAATTAAATCACTATCTGCCTTGGCTCCGAAAGAACTTATTGATGTTACCCGGTTAAAGAAAGCAGCCAGCTTAATAGCCGAAAATCAGTTTTCTTTATATGAAATCGGTCACATGGTAGGTTACCGATCGCAAAGTGTTTTTACCAAAAGCTTTCAACGCTATTTTAAATTGTCACCACGAGACTATTTTAATTCCTTAAACAAAGAAGACCAATAACAGATTTGATAAATCGATGCCATTGGTCTTCAACTAAAATTTCAAAAGTATTACTTTTCTAACAGCGCATTCACACACCAAAGGTACGGTGCCTGACCATGGTAATCACCTACACTTCGCGGGCGATCATAGTAGTATTGCCGATCATTCTTTTTATTTGTCCCCACACAAACTTCGGAAACTGCGCCCTTATCGTTGACGTAAGCAACCATTGCCATCCAGGCTTTCCTTGCCGCTGGCGCATATTCTTTTGCATTGAGCCATCCATTTTTCACACCTATAATGAACGCGTAAGTAAACATTGCTGATCCTGAAGTTTCAGACCAACAAGCAGGATCATCAATAAGTTGATTCCACATTCCATTTGGAGATTGGAACTCTTTTAGACTTTTCATCATCTTCAAATATCCATCCATGATGCGCGGACGATCCTGATGGTTATTGGGTAAATAACGCAACAGTTCGGTTACCCCCGCCGCCATCCAGCCATTTCCCCTTCCCCAGAAAAAAGGCACATCAGGAGCATGGTAAAATAAACCATTTGGCTTCTGGAGTTCATCTAAATAAAGGACCATTTCCTTTGCTGCCCTGTCAATATATTTTTGATCGCCGGTTGCTTTGTAAGCCTGCGTTTGTACAATAGTGATCATGTACATGTCATCAATCCATAAGCGTGTTTGCCAAGTATATCCTTTCTCTGCCCATTCTTTTTCGTTAGCCTTTGCGTCATTCGGCACCTCCCATTGGGTATTGGCATATGGCAGGCCCAGATCCAAATATCGCTGTTCTTTTGTAATCTGGTAAAGCTCGAGCGGGAGGCTCCCAAACATATTGAGATCGACGTGGTTTTTGATCGGTAGGTACTTGCTTTCTGTATAGAACAAAGGTTCAAACTTTTTTTGTAAAAGTTCCCCCAGCTTTGTATCCTTCTCTAAAGCGGCATATTTAAGGGCGCCCATCCAATAGAATGTTTCAGGGTAACTGATCCATTTCCCCGCATGCAATGCATGTTTGGCATCTACAAAGCGATAGGCAATTAGTTTCCCAACCGTTTGAGGTGAATAACCTTTTGGAAAGTTTTTTAAAAGCTTGCTTTGAGCAAAAACACTTTGACAAGAAATAAATAATAAAATTACTAGAAGTCTAACGTACATAGCAGTAGATTTAATGGTTGATTAATTTATATTCGGTTTAGGGTGATTGATAATCTTTGAAAATTGAGACATGGGATCAATTTCACCAAAACAAAGAAAGTATCTAAAGTGCACTCAAACTGTTCAATATTTTAACCATTTGTCTCAAAATATCTGATGAACAAATGACAAAAAAAATGGTGACACTCGGCAAATCCAGACATAAATGCTTGTTTCAGCATCACTTACAGTGAAAAACAAATGAAAATCAGTAGGGTCCGCCAGGGAAATTATAGCCTGTTAGGCGTATGGACCAAGATATTATCATGCTGTTAAAAAAAACATAAATGACTTAAGTGATCTGCTGGACATGAACAAACCAACAAGATTATGAAAATACGGCTTGTGCTGGTTTCCGATCTTCACTTTCAATCTGCCATATTTGAGACGATAAAACAAAAAGTTGAAAAAATACTTTGCGCTAATTTCACGTCTTTTGATTCAACCAAATAAGTTTAATACCCATAAAAACCGATATATATGAAAAACCTTGTAGCGGTACAGGAAAAACGCTCCTGTTTCATGACTCCGTTCAAATACATGATTCAGGACTTACATTGGCATAGCAATTTCTCTCAGCAGTTTCCCTGCAGCTGGTTTCAGATATCATTTAACAAAACCCTTGTAATAATTCTCTCCACTACAAAAATTAATTTTTAATTAACTGAATCTAAGCTTACCAATTACACGTTCAGTCACACGCTGGCAGAAAACGGTATTCAATTACAGTATTAATAATTCTAAAATCTATAACTATTATTAAACCTAGACATGGTTTTTTCCATAATAGAAGAAATCTTGTTAAAATCGAAAACAGCAATACACAATGAAAAATTACATGATTCTACTTTTCTTAATTCTTGGCTTTAGTAATTGTGAAGCCCAAAAGAAAGACCATACAGCATGGATTTCATTATTTAACGGCAAGAACCTTAATGGATGGAGACAAGTAAATGGAAAGGCAGATTATAAAGTGATTGGTGGAGAAATTGTTGGGACCAGTAAAGCTGGCGAACCAAATTCATTTTTAGCCACTGCCCAACAATACGGAGATTTTATTCTGGAATTGGAACTTTTTATAGATCCACTGATGAATTCAGGCATACAATTTAGAAGCAAACAGATAGGTAATGCAGAAGATGGCCAAGTATATGGCTATCAAATGGAGGTTGATCCTTCCAGCAGGGCCTGGAGTGGAGGTTTATATGATGAAGCCCGTAGAGCTTGGCTCTATACCCTCGAACAAAACCTTGAAGCAAAAAAAGCTTTCAGAAATGGAAGCTGGAATAAGTACCGCATCGAAGCTATCGGCAACACCATAAGAACCTGGATAAACGGTGTTCCTACCGCAAATGTGGTAGATCAACTTACACCTAAGGGCTTCATTGCCCTTCAAGTTCATTCCGTTGGTAAAAATGACCAGCCCGGAAAGCAAATCAAATGGCGGAATATCAGAATCCAGACTAAAAACCTGCTACCAACCCGTCCGGATCGAATTAGCGTTGTCAATCTGGTTCCAAACAACCTATCTCTGCAAGAAAAAGAAAATGGTTTCTCCCTGCTTTTCGATGGAAAAAGCATAGATCAATGGCGGGGATCATATAAAAGTGAGTTTCCGAGCAAAGGCTGGCGGGTTAATGATGGAATGTTATCCGTCGAAAAAGCAAATGGTGGCGAATCGACTAATGGTGGAGACATCGTTACTAAAAAGCAGTATGGGGCATTCGAAATGAAATTCGATTTTAAGTTGACCGAAATGGCAAATAGCGGCGTAAAATATTTTGTTACCGAATCTGAAGGTAACAAAGGTTCTGCCATTGGCTTGGAATATCAAGTCCTTGACGATCTGAGACATCCAGATGCCAAACTAGGGCGGGCAGGAAACAGGACTTTAGGTTCGCTTTATGATTTAATGACATCTAAGAAAATCCCTGCATCCCAAAAAAAAATCGGCGAATGGAATCAGGGTATCATTAAAGTTTTTCCTGACAACAACGTCGAATATTGGCTAAACGGCTATAAAATCCTTTCTTTCACTCGCGGTTCGAAAGATTTTTTAGATTTAGTAGCGATAAGTAAATACAAAAACTGGAAAAATTTTGGCATGGCATCCAAAGGCCATATCCTGCTACAAGACCATGGAGATAAAGTTTCCTTTCGCAGTTTAAAAATCAGAGAACTCAACTAAAACTTTATGAATCATTCTAGAAGAAATTTTATTAAAACCTCTGCCATTGCAGTTGCAGGAACTTACGTAGGCACTATGGGTTTTAGCGCTAAAAGCTATGGTAATATTATAGGGGCTAACGACCGCGTCCGTGTTGGAATAGTGGGCTATTCTGATCGATTTAAATCTGCATTAATGCCGAGTTTTATGAAAAGCCAAAAGGATCTCAACTTTGATATCGTAGGGCTTTCTGATATTTGGAACTATCGCCGTAATGTGGGCGTGGATTACGTTAAAAGTTTAGTTGGGCATGATTTAAAATCATGCAGAAATAATGATGAACTTTATGACATGAAGGACCTTGATGCGGTGATCGTAAGTACTGCAGACTTCCAGCATGCGCTGCACACCATTGAAGCGGTAAAGGCTGGCTGTGATGTGTATTGCGAAAAGCCCTTTGCCGAAACAATGTCCGATAATAGGGCGGCATTAAAAGCCGTTAAAGCATCTAAACAAATTGTTCAGATTGGATCTCAAAGGCGTAGTGGTATTAATTATGTTGCCGCTGCTGATTTTATTCAAAAAGGAAAATTTGGAGATATTACGATGGTAGAACTGAGTTGGAATGTTAACCAGCCTGGCAGATGGAGAAGACCGGATTTGGTGGCGCAAATAAGGGAACAGGATACCGATTGGAAACGATTTTTGATGAATCGACCATTTGAATCATGGGATCCCCGAAAGTACCTGGAATACCGTCTGTTTTGGCCATATTCTTCCGGCATGCCTGGACAATGGATGAGTCATCAAATTGATACAGTGCACTGGTTCACCGGATTAAACCATCCCCGTAGCGTGGTAGCAAATGGAGGAATTTATCAATGGAAGGATGGTCGAAGTAACTGGGACACCACCACAGCAGTATTCGACTATGGTCCTCAAAATGAAGCACAAAAAGGTTTTCAGGTGGTATTTACGTCAAGAATGCATAATGGTGATGAAAATCCAGCAGAAGTTTATTATTCCAACGGAGGTGAGTTAAACCTCATTACCAATACCGTTTCTTCAAAAGGTGGCTTATCAAAGCGAGCTGCAGCTGCTATGGATATGAAAGAAAACCTATTACCTGTTCTGAAGTTGGCAGAATTGGTAAAAGTAGATGCCGCTGCAAACGCAGGTGCGGATGATCTGGTGAGCAATCACATGCGGAATTGGATGGAATGTATTAGAAGCAGAAAGCAAACTAACGCGCCGGTGGAAGCGGGTTATTACCATTCAATTGCAAATATTATGACCAACGCGGCAGCTAGAACAGGCTACAAAGCAACATTTGATGAAGATACTCAGGAAGTCATGGTAAACGGAAAAGTTTTTGAATACTAAGAACAAGGTCAGCAAAGGAGGAAACTATATCTTTACAATAGTACTCTCTTTGCTTTCATGCATCTGTTTTGTGCTGACGTTTGACATGCTATTGGCATCTTTGGAGCATGCACAAAAAATAAGATGACACCCTTCATGCAAATACCACAAGGGCGATATTCAATAATACCAAGTTTTGCCATTTTCATCCAGGAATGAGCCGGAATATTAAGTTCAGCAAGAATAACTATGATTCACTGTCTGTGCGTTGATCATCTGTTTTTTTGCAAGGAACTACGGATGTTCGTTTCGAGGCTATTTAAAAAGAAAATTGACGGTTAAAAAATTCCAGCATTGTATTTAGTGCATTTTCTGAATGCATTTTCTCACCATTTTCAAGTGATTTCTTCGCTGCATTTGCTGCTCTTACCCTCATTTTTATTTCATAACCAGAAATGGCGTCCCGTAGAGAGCTGTACTCATTAGAAGTCAGGCATTCACTTAGTTCAAGTGCATCAAGCATTGCCATATTAGCACCTTCTCCTGCAAATGGCGGCATTACGTGAGCGGCATCACCGATGATGGTCAGATTCTGATGCGTCTTCCAGTTTTGCGCTAATGGTGCACAATAAATCTGTCGGGGAATAAATGGAGTAGCTGCATTCTCAAATAATTCATACCAGGCATCACTCCAGTCGGAATATTCTTTTTTAAACCAACTGAGAACTTTTGTACGATCTGAAAAGTCAATATTACTTTCATTTGGCCAGTTCTCATCGGCTTTAAAACTTACATAAAATCCGAGATCACCACCTGCTTTCTGCCCCATTAGAATATTTTTTTTGTTTCCGAAAGCCATGATTTTTCCACCATTAACCAGTGAATGCATATGCGGAACCGCTTTCTTAGCGCCATAAACATTACCTTCCAACATGGTCACTCCAGAATAAAAAGGTCTGATGTCTGTCAGATAAGGTCGGATTTTAGAATTGGCACCGTCAGAGCCGATGACGAGATCTGTATAAACCGACAGACCGTCTTTAAAATGCAGCATCCAGCCTTCATTATGCGGTTCCATAGCAATAAAATGACTGTTCCAGACAACCGTTTCTGGCTCCAAAGAGGATAATAATATCTTTCTTAACACACCACGGTCAATTTCAGGACGAAAATGTTCGTTGCCGAAATCTTCTTCGATATTCTTTTCATGATCACTGTACAGGATTTTTGCCTGTTCGTTTAAGATCAAAGTTTTATCTGCACCCGGCATGAAATTATTTTTAAACTCAGTTAAAAGACCAGCTTTGATCAGAGCTGCCATCCCCGATGCCTCATGCATATCAAGTGGAGCACCTTGCACACGTGCATCCTTATTTATATCTCTTTCGTAAACCTGCACATCAGCTCCCTTAAGCTGTAACAGTCTGGCTAAAGTCAATCCACCCGGACCGCCGCCGATAATGGCGATTTTTTTATTATTAATTTGCATATTCTTGATCGTTTTGAATGATGCAAAATTATTCTGTCTTAAGGGAAGATAATAGTATAAATCGGTCGTTATTATTTTTAAAAAGTTCTTTGGGAACTACCCCGGAAAACTTTTTTATTTCTTTGATAAAATGGGTCTGATCTGTAAAATTAAGCTCCGGAAATAGTTTTCCTTTGACGATATGTTCCAATGAAGCCCGGAATCGGAGTATATTGCAAAACAATTTTAGTGAAATACCGAATTGCTGATTAAAATACCGGTTCATCTGTCTACTGCTCCAGCCAACCTTTTCAGAAAGCTCCTTTACGGTAATAGAACCGTGTGCATTATGGATAAAATCAAATAATTTACTTTTGCGAAGATCAATTTCTTTTGGAATACGAGATTTTATTTGGTGTGATGCTTTTTCGCAAAAACTTTCAAAGCTATCGAGATCATCAAGATTCATATCCCAAAAATCATGAGATAATATTTTCCCCTTATCAACAATATCGGAGATGGTTTCATGAAAAACATATTCTACAGCAAGCAGCTTAAAACTTACGGCAAATCTTAAACTTTCAGCCGGGATTATCCCTTCAGCATGGTATTGCGTACCTAAACCCAGAAGCACAATTTTGAAAGATTGGTCATCTGACTTTATAAAAAATAAATCTATTCGTCCGTCCGGTAATCCGACCGTTTCCTTATCATTTCCAGAATCATTGCCAAGCATCCAAAAACTCTCCACAAAGTCTGATAGGGATTCATCGGGTTTAACTTGTTTATAATAGATGCCGCTGGTCATGGTTTGTTTTGAGTAGTCTTCAGATACTAAAGTGCTTTTTATTTTAAATACCATTCAAATCTAACATTATCAAAAAACGAAAGGACCAATTCGCCTCTTTTTTTTATCAGTGTTAACTTTTCAAGCTAAAACATGATAAACAAAAATTCTTAAATACGAGATTATTAGTTTTTCATAAACGCATTAAGTTTTTTAAAGACGTTAAAGTTATAACGATGTTTCGAATTAAACTGACCGATTGTTGATAATTAATAATTTTATAACTAAGATTTTCCCCGGTCAACGCACTATCGGCCCTCAAGTGAACCAACTTAGGCATACCTTTAGTTTTAATTTCAATAAAGCATTTAGAAGAAATTTCAATAACCATTCAGAGGACCCTAACTAAACGGCATCTTTTCAATATTATCATTAGTTGACTAACATTGCCAGTGAAACCTTTGACCCACTTTTGTCAACTACAGGAACTATATTAATAGCTTTCAGCGCATTGTCAACAAAACCAATGGAAAACCTCACCACATCGAGTACCTTGAACATCACCTCTGGATGCTCGTTATAAAACCTGATTTTTTGTTTATTGCCATCTTTAATGACGCCACATCTAATCACACTGTTATAGGAAACTATGACTCCTGTCCTCATGAGAAATTAATTTAGTGATACATTAATTAGCGGGACCAGATAAAGATAACATAAAAACCAATAATTTTAAAATTTTAACTAGCGAGGTGCTCGTCGTGCGTCTAAAGATTCATAACCGCAGCTCACCGCATCCGAGGGAGGAGTAAACGTCATAGATGGGATTAAAACATCCCATCACCTGCAAAAAATAACGCTGAATTAAAATGGAAATCTGTAATCAGACTGATTGCGACTGATAACCTTATTGTTTTCTTTTTGCATAGTGAGTCTATTATTGCATCAGCTTTCCGGACAGAATATCAAAAATATCCAGCATATACCTATATTGTGTGATCACCAAACAGCGCAAAGGCAATATCGACTTAAGATGTCTATTATATATTTTTACTAAATACTTCCTTCAATTTCTTTGGATATATGGTGGTAAACGCTGTTATTCGGTAATCAAACTATACTTGAATGATGCCTGATCCTGCTTAAAGTTTCCTCTCTCATTGCCAGGTAGCTGGCTAAAAATTTGCCTTGAATTCTATCTGGATAAGGAACAGATTTACAGAACATATTATACCTGGAGGTTGCATTTGGAATTCGCGAAATTGCGGACTGATAATTCAAATCAGATAATTTCCGCCTAATTATTTTATCAAATAAAACAATGGATTCTTTACATTGCGTTTTCAATTTTTCCAGCATTACGTAGGGCACAAATATTACCGTAGTTTTTTCAAGCGTTTGCAAGCCTATACGGTTGTGTTCAAAATAGCATTCATTGATAATGTCAGAACCAAAAAGGTCCTTTTCAAATACAAATCCCAGTGTAATTTCCTTGTTTTCAAACATGCTGTATTTCCTGATCAATCCGTTGATCAAAAAGAACACACCCGAATGTCCGGCTAAGAAATCACCAAGGTCTGTATTTTTTTCCACTTCATGGATGGATGCAATGTTTTTTATCCGTTCAATAAGTTTATTAGATAAATGCTGGTGTTGCTGACAATAGGTGATTAATGGGGATATCATCTTATTCGGGGACTATATACATCAACATAATCATTTTAAACCACATTTACAAATATTGCCACTCATTAATTTTTATCATGACCTTTTTTTTGAAAACCGAAAATTAAGCTTTTACATTCATAATCCAAGAATATTTAAAATTATCTTAACATAGCTTGGTACTAACTGGCAGCGGAAGCTACAGTAGCATTCTTTTGCGTTATGAAAAAATATAAAAACCTATAAACTGTCATCACCCGGCCCAAGCAGCTTTAGGATTTGGAAGCCTCCTTAAAGTGCCCATTATGAAAAGTAATTGTCTTGAATAGGTTTCAAAAACTAGTCGCAGGTCACCATCTGACATCGATGCCTGATAGTGATTCAAATTATATCGTGTATAGAGATGATTTTACAGAATGAAATTATTAGAGAGTTTAGAAAATATTTACAAAGGAGTTAGAAAGTCTATAAGGCATATTTACGCTACAGAAAGGGTAAACAATGTGATGATTTAAAGCGACTTAATTCTGACAGCAATTAATTAATGGATTCATTCAGGCCCTGGATTCTCAAAAGAAAAATATGATATTTTTGCAGATACCTTGATACTTAGTGTGTTTGCTTGTTGCAGTTTTCCTAATGTACAATCGAACAAGCAGCACCAATCAATGCAGCAGTTTCACCCTTTGAGGATATATATACAGGAGCAGCAATGGCCATTGTTTTTAAATAATACTTTAACTGTGGCAAAAACAGCGATGATGCCTTAGCTATATTCCCTCCAAATACCACACAATCGAATTTATGTTTTTTGTAAAGCTGCGTCAGGAAAACCCCCATGTTCATGCTAAACTCATCGAACACCTGTAGTAGAGGTCCCCCCAGTTCGACATCGCAAATCAGTTCCTTAACATTGTTTACCGATAAGCTCGAGTATTTATTATAGGTTGATACAAACCATCTGGAGGAAAAAAAATCCTCACATATCCCACCCATGAACGGATAACACCAATAATCTGCATCCAAAGCCAGTCCACCCTTAGCTATTGCAGAGCCAAATCCTGTCCCCAATGTAAAACCTACTACTTCCTCATAGGCCGCAGCAGGTCCATGACTGACCTCCCCCTGCAAGAAACAGCCAGCATCGTTAATAAAATGAATTTCAGATATACCCTCTGACAACTGAGCGCATAAAAGGTCACGGACATTCATGCCATAAAGCGCATCATACTTCCCCATGCTTTTCATATAAGATACACCATTCTGATAATCAAATGGCCCAGGCATTGCAATAGCAATTTTTCCCGAATTTCCGGCAAACCGAAGGCTTTGATTCATGACTGTACTCCATGCCTGAATAATGTGGTCAGCATCTGCCGCAGAGTCAATTTTTTCTCGTTGTATAGAGCCTGCCACAATGGTGCCATCACTGGTATCCACCAATGCCGCAGTGATGTGTGATCCACCAATATCAACACCAAGAACAATATTATCGTTCATATAAAATAGGTTAGTTATTCAAATTTAATAAGCCAATTCTACCATAAAGCTCAGCAATGCAAGCTTCATCAAGCAACCATTTTGGTTTTCTTTTTGAAGTTTCGTCACTCGCCCACTTGGCCGTTAAAAAACCATACTGGTCAACAGATTTTGCCCAGGCCCTGTCTAAATCCCTAGCAACTGCCTGAATGTATTTCGGGTTATGATCTATTTTGTACAAGGCTTCATAGCCCCTAAATAAAACGGTAACAAACCATGGCAAATCGATATTAAAGGACCGTAAACCGTTTTCTGCCCTGGAAAAAAACTGATAAGAACTTGCTGCAACAAATTGGGCCTCTTTCAGGTAGGCCGGATCTTTCGTAAACTCATACAGCAAAACCGCAGATTCAAGCATTGAACCTGTGTTGTAAGTATAATAAGTTGCGTTGGGTTTGCCATCCATTTTGACATCGTTATAATAAATTCCCTGAGGATTTCTTAACCTCGCCTGCATCCATTGATAAAAACGTTTCGCCCAGTTTAAATAAACCGGATCATTGCTCGCCTGGTAGAGTTTAAGCGCAGCCAGGGTAGCCATCCCATTACTACATGCTGGTTTCTGATCTTTGTGGCCTTCCAGCCAATACACCCCACCATCCAGCTTTTCATCCCAGCCACTGATTATAAAATTGAAAACCTCTTTAGCCTTGTTTATATAAATAGCATCTTTTGTGTTGAAATAAGTTTCAGCATAATCTATGCATACCAAAGCGTTGTCGTCGTAATATCGATCAGATTTTTCTAACATGGCAGGGTACGCCTGATAACCTACTGGCATACGGGTATTATCCCGGTATTTCCAAACACCAACCGCTAAACTATCCAGATATTTTGCATATTTTTTCTTCAGATCAGGATACCTGAACAATACATTTGCAGCCGAATACATACCCGAAAATGGCCATAAAAAGCTTACTTCTTTTTCTTTGACATTTGAACCCTGAAAGTAATCCAGGTCTACCTTTTCTCCGCTAGGATAATGTTCACTAAATAATCCTGGATGTTTTTCCAACCGATAGTTATTCCATACCTTCTCGAAAAACAAATCAGCCCGATGTTTATAGATGCTATCCGACTGAACATTTTGGGTATAGCCTTTCCACGACAACACCATGAGGGTGATGATCAATAAGTTTTTCATGTGTTTTGGCATATCAGTTTTTAGTAAAAGACAATTTATTTACTGGTTTGAAGGTGGTGGAACGCTTATGCCCCAGGACATGTTGGGTTTGTTCCCCATAATTAAAGTCAATGTGCCACCTTTTATCAGTTCATCACGATAAAGCCAGGCTTTGCTGAGCACTTTTCCATTCCAGGTAGCAGACTGAACATATACATTGCTTTTGCTATTGTTTTTTGCTTCGATGGTCAAACGTTTTCCATTGCCAAGGGCAACTTCTGAACGTTCGAACATCGGACTGCCAATCTGGAGGGTTGGTCTCGCATCGGCCAGG
This sequence comes from Pedobacter sp., assembly GCA_004210715.1. GTDB lineage: Bacteria > Bacteroidota > Bacteroidia > Sphingobacteriales > Sphingobacteriaceae > Pedobacter. The sequence continues at coordinate 43,364 of SEDB01000010.1, read as the reverse complement.
CCTTTCACATCGAACAATCCCAACGATGCCATCACATACCATGAACCCAGCTGCCCCTGATCCTCATCCTGCCCATAACCATAACCATGAATGCTTTCTGTACCGTAAAACTCATCACAAATTGCCCTTGTCCATTTTTGAGTTAACCAGGGCGCCGCAGAATAGTTAAACAACCAGCTGATGTGCAAATTAGGTTGATTGCCATGGTTGTATAATGATTGAATACCCGCAAAGGCATCAATCGTTTTGCCGCCTCCAAATGCATTTTTCTGAGAGGTTTCGAAAATGTTATTCAAACGCTCATTAAAAGTTGTTTTACCGATCTCTTGAATGAGGCCCTGAGGATTTTGTGGTACATAAAAAGTGTATTGCGTCGCATTTCCTTCCTGGAATCCACGCCAGGCTTCCAGCGGGTTAAACTGATCAATGAATTTTCCATCAGCTGTTTTAGGCCTTACCAGTTTGAGTTTTTGATCAAAGATTAACCGCCAGCCATCAGATAATTGAATAAGCTTTTTATAGTCTTCATTTTTACCCATTTTTTTTGCCATTTGCGCAGCAGCAAAAGCACTGTAACTGTATTCCAAAGTATGCGAACCTGAAAAATGTGATCCTGTTGAATCCGTTTTATCGGCCTCAAGATAAGGCACATAACCTTTGGATATAAAACTTTTTGTATCCATTTTCCCTGAACCCACCAATCGTTTTTGATAACCTAGCTCATTGCCCAATACCGCTTTGTAAGCGAGATTCAAATCATAATCGCGGATACCTGCCTGGTAGGCTCCGGCAATAGCAAGTCCAACAAAATTGGTTCCGACGCCTGATACAAAGTTGCTGTTAGCGATGCCATCGCCAAACCAGCCACGTTCCTTATAAATTTCAAGCTGCGTATGTACAAAATCGCTGTAGTGTGATGGATAGGATAACGCCCACAGTTGCGTCAAATTCCAGAACCCTCCCCAAATGGCATCCGTATTCATAAAGTTGTAACTGAATTTGCCTTGGGCATCTTTTGGCAGTTGTCCGATGCTGCCATCATGTCGCGGGAAATTTCCGTTAACATCGCTCGCTATTCCCCTACCCAATAAGGCATGATATAGCCCGGTGTAAAACTTAGTTTTGTCGGCCTCTACTTTTCCTGAAACTTTTAATTTTCCAAGTTCGGATTTCCATTCTTGCTGGGCTGCAGCCTTCGCACTTTCAAAAGTGAGGTTGCGTGCCTCAGTTTCGAGGTTTAGTTTCGCATTTGCAACAGAGGTATAAGAAAGTCCTACTTTAATTTCGACGCTTTCGTTTTCCGAAGTTTGATAGTTTAAAAATAACCCTGCCCCTATTCCTTTAGCATATTTTTGATTCACAACCGCAGCGTCTTTACTGATTGCACCAACTTCAGCAGGCTTTTTATTCAGTGCTCCATAGAAATACATCGCTACACGACCACCTTCATCATATGTTTTCACATATTTTGGATAAGTGATTACAAAGCCCTGAAAATGGACATCGTCAATCATTTCTACCGAAGCGTCGCTTACCGGACCGCTTTCTCCCTGCACATTTCCTATTGATAATATTATTCTGGAGCTATTGCTTTTCGGAAAGGTGTAACGATGAAATCCAACCCTTTTAGAAGCGGTAAGTTCAGCTTTGATTTTAAAATCATGGAGTATTACGGAATAATATCCAGGCTGGGCAACTTCATTTTTTCGGTCAAATGCAGAGCGATATCCGCTCCCCGCTTTTTCCAACTCACCCGGAACGGTTTTTAATGTTCCCGCAGTTGGCATAAAACTGATTCCACCCACCTGCCACTCATGGAAATGAACGAATCCTTCTATCGAATTGTGCCGGGTATCATAACCTACCGCTTCCCAGCCCTGCAAGTTACCATAGCTTCCATTGGTTGATGGGGCAAGCTTTGCCATGCCGTAAGGAACTGCTGCCGGTGTATAAAAAAACCATCTGCTGTGAGCTGTGCCAATGTTTGGATTCACATATTTTAACAAATCCTGCGCAAAGGAAGTAACGGATGTGATAAGGAAAAGAAGAAGTATAAATATTGATTTAAAGCCTATTTTCATAATTGAAGATTCTGATTATTGGTATTTTGACAACATTGCCTGAAGGCGCTGCATCCAGGCCTGGTCAACAGTTTCCATCTCAGTAGAACGATTTTGCCCATCGAAGCCAGCAAAAAAATAGTAACCCAGGTTAGCCGTGTTCCGGTTCGCAATATTCAGGCGATTGATATTTTCCTTAGCATAAACCAGCCAATCCGGATTTTTATCTGCCTCGTAAAGGCGAATCATGGCTTGAGAACCCCAGGCGCACCATGCCGGATTGATCCGTGCTTCGGCGGTATTAAAAACATAGCCTTTGTAAATGGCATTCCACAATGTACTGTTCATCGCCTTCCCCAGGTTTTGGGCTTTGGTTAAATAAGAAGGATCGTTCATAATTTTACTGTACAAGATAAAAGCCTCAACCATAATCGCATTATCATAGGTAAATTTTTGTGCATGCTTAATCCCCTCACCAGCTCCATCTATCTTCCAAATATACAATCCCGTATTGGCATCGAACATCTTGGCCGTTAACCAGGCATCTACCTGCCTTGCCCAATCACGGTAAACAGATTCTCCCGTTAAACTATACAATTTCAGAAACAATTGTAAGGTAAGTCCATTGGTTTGAGTGGGTTTTTCGGGTTTGAGCGTATTCCAGTAAAATCCTCCACCATACACGTTATCCCAAAGCCCGCTATTGATCAACCAATCGCCACAAGCTTTAGCCTTTGCGAGATAGGCCTGCTTATCAGCACCGGTGGTAATATCATACGCTTCCAGGTATACCATGCCACTTAGGGCATTGTCATCTACATATTTATCACCGCCCGCACCGGTACCATCAAGGTTAACTGATGCGAAATAACCACCTCTCAAATCCTTTTTATCCCACATGTTATCCATGAATTTGAAGGTGTTGTTCATGTAAACCAAATAGCTGGTTTCTCCAGCTGCCACCATGGCTGCATCTGCATAGATCTGGCTTACATTGTACCATTCAAAACAATTATTTGATTTTGAAGTGGTGTTTGCCCGATAGCCGTAACTTGCCGTAAGCAGGCTATTAACCGTAAAGGTATGCGTGTCTTTTGCTTGCTGAAGATAATTTACCGAAGTACCTGGAACCACCGGCGGAACAACCGGCGGTGGTGTTACAGGAACAGGATCTCCTCCCTTTTTACAGGAGACAGCAGCCAGGAGAGCGAAAATCAGGAATGTATTTTTCAGTATTTTTTTCATGGCGTAGGTGTTATCTTCCGGCATCATATACCGGAAGTGCTAAATTTATTGGGTAACAATCGTGTGGCTGTACGGACCGTCAGCTCCTAAATTTACCGTTGCTTTTATGCTTTTATTATCAGCTGAAGGATTGAATTTATAGGTATTATTCCATTGATCATCGGTTACGGAATTGAGATAAAAATAAGACGCAGCCTGGCCAACCGGACTGACATTGTTTACGTTGCTGCTGCCCATATACTTAACACCGGAAGAAGTATGGATTGCGAATTTATACCGCTCATCTCTACCCCACGAAAACTGATAAAACACAACTGGAATAATTCCAGACTGCCAGGTACCTGCTGAAGTATAATTCAGCTGCCCGATTTCGTTTCCATAAGCCGACATATACAGGCCAACGCTTTGCACTTCACTTACCTCAATCACACTGGCTACATTGAAATCGTATTTCAGGTAATAAGCTTTTGTGCTGCCAGATACCGCAATACTTGTCGTTCCCTCTTTTATGGAAGCACCCTCAGCGAAAAATTTTCTTCCTGCCTGAGTGGATTTATCGGTAAGCATATAACTTCCTGCTTTTAGCGAAGTATAAAGTTCGAATACGCCCTCTTCCAGTTTTTTAAATTTAACCGCTTTAGATAGGTCATCGCCACCTTCACTTGCCGATCCGGTTAAATAAAGATCGGTTGGCACTTCGGCAAATCCCGCAGGGCGCTCCAGCTGAAGCGTCCTTATTTCTTGACCAGCCTTGCTATTGCTCGCTTTGGAGGCAAGAACGGTCCAGTTTACCTTACCCGTAGAAGAAGAGTTGATGCCACAAAGTGCGGCGATCCTGGTCAAATCTTTGTGTGAGATGGTTACTTGTGGTTGCACACCTCCGCCATCGGAAACCACTTTAAAAACCGGTTTTGAAAAATTCCCACCCTCTTTATCAAAAGCCACTTCATAAAGGATCAAGCCACCATCTTCAGGTGTTGCCGATGACCACTTAAATTGTTGCGAAGCTGCAGCATTGGAAGGCGTAAGTTTAATGGAGGCCTGATTTACGGGCAAACTTAAAGTGCCAACCGGACTGATGTTTTCATTTAGATCACGTTCTTCCTTTTTGCAGGAAGCAACTGCAAGACATACAAGCAGCATTAAGGCGAATATTCTATTTAGATTTTTCATTGCTTGATTCATTAATAACCTGGATTCTGTGTTAAATTTTTATTAAGGCCAATCTCACTGGAAGGCACAGCCCATAAATAATCACGCTGTGGATTGAACTTACGTTGTTGCGTTCTGATGTAACCGCCGTCAACATTTTGATCGGTGGCAAATTTAGCGCCATGAGCGAAGCCATTCATGGTGGTTTCAGCCACTTTCCATCGCCTGATATCATCCACTCTTAAACCTTCCATGGCCAGTTCAGCTCTGCGTTCACGGCGAATGACATTCGTTAGATCACCTGAAGGGAAACTTAATGCTCCGGCATCCGTAAAACCGGCTCTTGAGCGAATGGCACCAATTGTTTTTGCCCAAATTGCTGCATCCATTTGTCCTAAACTATTTTTGGCTTCTGCATAAGTAAGCAGCACTTCCGCATAGCGAAACAGGTGTAAATTATTTCCGGAGATGAAACTTGATAAAGCAGTAGGATCGAAATATTTACGCCAGTAATAACCAGTTGCCGAAGCACTCTGTGAGCCTGGTGAATATTCATCCAAACCTGGCTGCACCGGGTCTGACCCTGGTTTAATGTAAATGGTTTTGGTGGTGTTGTTCGGATTAACCCAGCTGTATCTGTCGTAAACTACTGTTGCGGTAAGTCTCGGATCGCGGTTTACATAAGGATTGCTTTCTACATAACCTGAACCTGCATCTTTAATCCCTCTTCCGTTGAGCATAATATAATCATCTACCAGTTCCTGGGTGGGTGCCATAGCACTCACCCTTCCGCCCACTGTTCTTGGTGCAAAGTCCCAGAAGTTTTGCCTTCCAGCTGTGAGATGATATAATCGCTAACTGCAGCTTTAGAAGTACGTGGAATTACCTGCGCTTCTTCAGGCGATAGATCATGATCAGGAAGTGGCACATCGCCATACCATTTGCTCAAGTTAAACAAGGCAAAAGCACGCATAAACTGGTTTTCTGCTTTCATTCTGGCAATGGTTGCCTGGGGAAGGGTTTTATTCTGATCCACGTTCTCCAGGAAAATATTTACCGATTTGATTGTGCGGTAATAACTTGCCCAGTCTCCGGCAAATTTCGCCGTAAGCGAAGTTGCATTCCCGCTTGCGATCAGGTTTAAATCGCCTGATGGCGAATAAGCGTTATCAGAAAGTGCTTCGGGTTCGAAGAATAAACTACTGTTATAAAGCAAACTGTAGTTATTATTTAGGGCGTTGTTTACGTTAACATCCACGGTCCAGAAGGTTAAATCTGAAAACCGATCGGTGGGTGCAATATCGAGCTTTTTGCAACCTGCAATAGTAAGCAAGGCAAAGGCTATAATTAGGTTTTTGAATGTAGATTTCATATGAGTAATGCTTACCATGATTATTAAAAGGTAATGTCTAAACCAGCACCGTAAAAAATAGGCAGCGGATACTGTCGGGCACTATTTGAACTTGAGCCTGTACTAAGGTTATTTCCAAATTCTGAGGTTTCAGGATCAATAAATTTAAGTTTACTTAGCGTAAACAGATTTTGACCGATCAGTGAAACACGCAAACGGCTGATTCCTGCTTTGCTGGTTATGGCTTGCGGCAATGTATAACCAATGTTTACATTTTTCAAGCGGGCGTAAGCGGCATCATATTTATATAAATCTGAACCTGTTCTCCAGTTATTGGTATTAGATGGTGATCCAATGTTCGCAAAAATTGGATAACGTGCATCAGGATTACCAGGACTCCAATAATCTGTCATGTGTTCATAAACTGTTGCGCCGTATCCATAGTGGAAAGGTTCCACCAGCTCACCACGCAGGAACGTTTCCCGTTTGCCAACACCTTGAATAAACAACTGAAGATCGAACCCTTTTACTGCCAAACGGTAAGTAAAACCAAATGTATAGCGTGGAAATGGATTACCCAATACCGTTTTATCTTTTGCATCAATGACCCCGTCGTTGTTCAAATCTTTAAATTTCACATCACCTGGAACCACGGGATTTCCGGCAATTTTCGGTGAATTATTAATGTCGGATTGGCTTTGAAAAAATCCATTGGTTTCATATCCATAATATTGCGTGATGGGTTCGCCAACACGTCTCAGCAACTGAAATACATCCTGATTGATGATTTGCTCGGTTGCGCCGCCAGATAACTGCAATAATTTATTTTGGTTATCGGCTACATTCACACTGAAACTCTGGGTAACATTTTCTCCGCGGAGATTATATGTAAGTGAAGCTTCCCAACCTTTGCTTCTTACTTTTGCCACATTGAAATCAGGCGTTGCTGCACCAAAAATTGCCGGAATATCCTGTCGGGGTTGAAGAATATCCCTGGTTACTTTATTGAAATATTCGAAGGTAGCCGTCAGCTTGTTATCAAAAAAGCCTGCATCTAAACCAATGTTGAAGGTTGAAGCTTTCTCCCAGGTCAAATCGCGGTTAGACAACAAAGTTCCGGCTCCACCAACAGGAATGTTATTGAATCCATAGGCACTGGCGTAATTGAAGTAAGTGGTCTGGTACTGGAAATTACCAACGTTCTGGTTTCCGAGAACACCGTAAGAAGCACGGATTTTTAAACTGTTCACTGTATTTTTTATCGACTGCATGAAATTTTCCTGTGAGATTAACCAACCTGCGCTAACTGATGGAAAAAAACTTCCGCGGTTGCCTTTAGCAAATTTTGAAGAGGCATCATAACGGGCAGTAGCCTCAAGCAGATATTTATCTCTAAAAGCATAGTTTAACCTTCCAAATAAAGAAAGTAGGCTATTAGAATTGATGGCCAGGCTATTGTTAGAATTAATAGGATCAACTATAGTACCGGTTGTAGGGGTTCCCAACAACTGATCAGTTAATGTTTTCTGCAACTGAAATCCTCGTTGAGAATAATTTTCACTTGATGCGCCAATCTGTGCTTTGAAGTCATGATCAGCGATTTTCTTTCCGTATTCCAGGTAAATTTTGGTATTAAACAGTTGCGACTTGCTATTGGCATCCAGCACAGAACGGTCATCTCCATACACACCTGAAGGCAAATAATTTACCTGCGTTCTTCTGAAAAAAGCACCGTTGTTTTGAAGCGTACCACCAAACTGACCTGTCAATATTAAATCTTTTGTAATTTCGAATTGTCCATTGAATGATCCGAAAATCTCATCATTATCTGCCTGATTAAAGCCTCCTTTTTCCAGCACACCATATTCGTTATATTGTGATGCAAAAGGATTTGTCAGGTAATTTCCATTTTCATCCTGCCAGTTAAAATTTGCCGGAACCCGGTTGGCATCAGCGAAAATATTGTTATCGCCCACACTATTGGTTTTGTTTCTGGTTTTGGTGTATAAGAGGATGACATTCGTTTTTAGCTTACCGATTACATTGGTTTGATTTAACCTTAAATTATATTTCTGATAACCAAAATTTGCGCCTTCACCTCCATTACCAATGAAATTGCTTTGTTGATCCTGATAACCCGCAGATACAAAAAAAGAACTTTTTTCACCACCACCGGCAATGTTAACATTGTGTGATTGCTGTGGCGCAGTACGCAAAAGGTTTTCAATGTTCCAGGTACCATCGCCCTGATCTTTCAGTTGCTGAATTTGATCAGGGGTGTACGCGGGACTCAGACCTGAGTTCACCAGGGATTCATTTTTATAATAAGCATTTTCCCATGCGGGAACTTTATGAACCAATACGTTCGCATCCTGAACACCGTAACTTCCGTTATAAGAAACTGTAGTTTTCTGATTTAGCTTACCCGCTTTAGTGGTGATTAAGATCACACCATTTGCAGCCCTGGATACCATCTACTACAACCAGTGGCGTGTTGTCGCCAAGTGTGCCTACCCCCCTAATGTTTACTGTAACATCACTGCCCGGATTAAGATTAGTTTGCTGAATAATTAAGTTCGGCGATTCACCCTGCAATGCCTGATACGCATTAAGCACTGGTTTATTTTCAATGTTTTTTGCATCTATCGTACTTACCGCACCGGTAATTGATACCCGCTTTTGCGTTCCGTATCCAACCACTACCACATCATCCAGCGCATTTTCTCCTCCAGCCTTCAGTTGAACATTGATGATTTTCCTGCCTGCAACAGGAATATCCTGACTTACATATCCTAAATAGGAAAATGTAAGGCTTCTGGATGCTAAATTATCTGGCAGTCGCTTTAGTTTTTTAATTTGGTAAAGTTTATGTCTCATAACATTTAAATTAAGGATGATGCGGTCATGGCATCTGATATATTAGGTTAGTGGTTGGGAATGGAGTATTATTTATTCTTGAGATGATCTTCCCGCCAATGGGCGTCAATTTCTTCCAGTGAGCGGCCCTTGGTTTCTGGAATAAGTTTCCATGTGAGATAAAGTGCCGGTGAGCAACAAATGGCGAATATCCAAAAGGTCCACGACGAACCCAAACCCTGAAGCATCACCGGAGTAAGCTGACCAACAAAGAAATTTCCAATCCAAAGGGTTAACGTTGCTAAAGACATTGCTTTACCCCGAATTCCATTGGGAAATATTTCGCCAATAACGACCCAACAAACCGGGCCGAAGGAAAAAGCGAAACAGGCAATGAAAGCCAAGATAAAAATCAATATCCATGGACCTGAAATGATGCCAAACTGGAACAACAGACCGATAATTATTAGTGAAATTACCGCTCCGCCAATCCCTACATATAGCAATGGTTTTCTGCCCCATTTATCAACCGTGAAAATGGCTACGAACGTGAATACTACATTTACCAAGCCGATAGTCACCTGTCCGCCAAGGGCATTATTTAGTGTAAATCCTGCTTGTTCCAATATTCTGGGTCCGTAGTAAATCACAGCATTGATACCACAAACCTGCGACAAAAAGGGCAATAATAAACCTATCCACAAAGCCTTGCGATAAACCGGTTTGAATAATGTGCTCAGCGAACCTTCTTGATTTGTGATATTTGGATGAGCGAAGACATCAAGTTCTTTCCTTGCCGCAGCTTGCCCATCAATCTTGATCAGGATTTTTTCTGCCAGATCTTTTTTTCCTCTTGATAATAGCCACCTGGGAGATTCAGGCACCAGAAATAATGAGATGAGAAAGATTAGCGCCGGCAGTGCGCCAAGGCCAAGCATTGCCCGCCATACTTCCTGAGAAAATATTTTTTCGGCGTTAGCTCCGGAAAAATTTTCCCCGCTGTGATTAGCCAGATAGGCATTGGTAAAATAAGCCGTAACAATACCAATGGTTAAAGCCAACTGATACAGGGATACCATGGTTCCCCTAAGTCTCGATGGTGCAAATTCAGATATATAAAGTGGAGAAACCATCGAAGCCACGCCAATGCCAATTCCGCCAATTAACCGGAATGCGATTAATGTGGAGAAATCACCTGCATACATACAACCTAGTGCAGAGGTAAGGAAAAGAAACGCCGACAAAATGAGCACGATTTTCCTTCCGAATTTATCACTCAGCTTACCTGAAATGATAACGCCGATGATGCAGCCTAAAAGTGCGCAGCTCACAAACCAGCCTTCACTTATCGCATTTAATCCGAAGTCTTTAGTCACCAGGCTAATGGTTCCGGAAATTACAGCTGTATCGAATCCAAACAAAAACCCACCTAAAGCTGCTACCAAACAAACCAGATATAAATAGGAACTGCTCTTTTCAATTGACGTATGTTGTTCTTGTCTAATCATGGTAATTATTTTAAGAAAGCTTTAATTACTTTCGCTTGTTGGTCAGACTGATTAACGATTGTATAACTGCCGGCAGCGGCTGGAATAACGAAGGTTTCGGCGTACTGAAAAATCATACTTGAACCGTCTGCTGTGGTTACGCTGATCGATGAGCCTTCTACCAGCATCAATACATGGCAAACGCCATTATTTTCTATTGCAACGGATGCATCAAAATCTAATCGGTGTACATCATAAAAATGATCCTGATGCGTAGGTAAGTGATAACAGGTATAGCCATCTTCCTGCGCAATAACAGTTGGTTTTGAAATCAGTTCCTGTTGAACCTGTGCTCCTTTCCTGGAAAAATCTAGGTTTTTAAAAGCATGTTCAATATTAATCGGCCGGGGTTTACCATTCAAATCCAACCTTAACCAGTCATACATTTTAAAGGTGAAAATATATGGCGTTGCACTAATCTCAAGGACAAGGTTTTGGGCGCCTGCGCTATGGATGGTGCGGTTAGGAATAAGGAACAGATCATGTTTTTTAGCTTGATGAACCTGAACATATTTTTCAATGTCAACTTCGATTCCGTCCTGGTTACTCTCTTCTAAGACTTTTCGAAAATCATCTTCGTTGATATCATCCTGAAAGCCCAAATAAACCTTTGCATCTTCTTTGCAATCGAGTATATAGTAGGTTTCATCCTGGGTAATGGTTTCTCCAAACTGTTGTTTAATGTAATCAAGGCTGGGATGACATTGAATAGATAAGTTTCCGCCATCAAAGGTATCCAGAAAATCAAATCTAATTGGGAACTCCGCCCCAAACTTTTCAGCATGGCGACCCAGGATATTATCATTTTGTGTAAACATCAACAGATCGAAAGAAACTTCGAGCAGCGAATCGCTGCTTTGCAGTACAATACCATTTTCAGGTACAATCAACTCGAAAGACCAGGCGTAGTTCACTTCATTCTGATCCAGTTGCGGCATATGCTTTTTCATCCACTGCCCACCCCAAGCACCAGGAGCAAACCAGGGCCTCGCCCTGAATACGGTGTTCGACATCTTCTCTAATCCACCACGAACATCATCACCAAATGCCCAATTGATTTGCGCTTCCCATTGTGCATCAACAAATACATTAATCTGGCTGCTCAATTGCCTTTTATGTTCATTAAGTATTACCCAATCAATAAAATAGAAGCGCTTGTACATTTCCATCTGTTCCTGCGGAACACGCATACCCAAATTGCAAATTGAACCTGCACTCATTCGGTGCTGAAGCTCATTTTTGGGCATATCTACATAAATCACTTTGGCCTCCCAGCCTGCAAGCGTAGCTCCAGGGCCCATGAGAATGTTAACAGCAACATCTTTATCAGGCAGTGTAGATTTTAAAAGATCTTCCGCAAAGTAATCGCGAAGTGTTAAGGTTGTCTTATTACCCCAAACCGAATCTTCCTGCCCCATAAAAGGTGCAGTTAGGTTGATAATCTCCTCTTCGGATTTCATTGCGTTGCTGAAATTAACCATGTTTATTTTTATACTTCTCGATTGAAATTCATTCGAAATGGCACTTATCAACCTGTCCCAGTAAACGCCAACATAACCGTCGATGGCTACAGTTTGGTGTTCAATGATATAATTGCACAAAGACGGAACCCCCGAAAATATTTTATCATCTCCCAGGTCGAAATAAGGATAGATATCATATCCCTCAACAGTTTTAATTTTATTGATGCGATCAGGCATAATCTCCTGCTCGGTTTTTCTTAATGGTTCTTCTATTGACATAGCACTTTTGAAAAAAATATTAGACTCTGAAAATTCCTGCTGCATATTCTATTTGTGTGTACATATTAAAATTAAGGTTGTAAGGAATGTCCATCATTTTGTCCATTTACCTCACAGCACTGGAATAGGTAACCTTTTGTTAAAATCAAATACATTTGATTAAATGATCCAATTCTCCCATAAATGGATAAATCGAAATGATTGGCTAGCATTATTTGCCTGAGATGACTCATATATTGTAAAACTTGGTTAGACCATACATTTGATAGTATGTACATACAAATGTATTGTTTAATAATTATTCTCCAAATATTTTTAAAGAATTTTTAATAAAAAGCCGCAAAACCATTAACTGACCCGATCAACAAAACTTATTTATGTACACACATACTTTAAAAAGGTATTTTTTTTTTAATATTGTGATGATTATGAAACTTAAAATCGATCATAAAAGTCAGGTACCCTTGCATGTTCAGGCTGAAGAATTACTCAGAAAGTTGATTGAGTCTCAGGAATATATTGATGGAAAACTCCTTCCAAATGAGGTAGAGTTATCTAAAGACCTTAACATCTCCAGGACCACTTTGAGGCAATCAATCAATAAACTGGTTTATGATGGGCTATTGATCCGGAAAAAAGGTGTCGGTACCAGGGTTGTTGAATCGAAATCCCTGAGTTCAAAATCGAAAAACTGGATGAGCTTCTCGCAGGAAATGAGCGCCCGTGGTATACCGATCAAAAACTTCGAATTACATGTAAGCTGGGTACTTCCTGATAAACGGATAGCAAGCTTCTTTGGCATCAAAGAAGATAAAAAAATATTAAAACTTGTGAGGTTAAGGGGTCGCCCTGAAGGCCCATTTGTTTACTTTGAATCTTATTTCCACCCCATTGTCGGACTTACTGGGGATGAAGATTACAAGGCGCCTCTTTACGAAATGCTTGAAAAATCCCACGGGATTATCGCCATGGTATCAAAGGAAGAGATTAGTGCCCTGCTGGCAGATGAATTTATTGCTGCCAAACTGGAGACGGATACCGGATCCCCAATTTTGTTCCGCAAAAGGTTTGTATATGATATAGAAGAAAGACCAATTGAGTATAACCTGGGTTATTACAAGGCCGATAGCTTTATTTACACAGTAGAAAGCCGCCGGGAATAGTCCCATCAAAAAGACATCTACATACAATCACATACTAAATGAAACAAGCATCCCTAATTGTAAGCATTCTCATCGCATTTATCACGACTACCTATGCTGATGAAAAGCTCAACCTTAAATCTCCTGACGGCGCCATCCAGGTTTCCATCAACATTGGCGAATTCATCACCTATTCAGTAAGTTATCGCAATGATCCGCTTTTCAGCAACAACAAACTTGCATTAAACTTGAAAAATGAAAACCTTGGTAGCCCTGCAAAACTGCTGAATTCCAAAATCACTGCAGTATCAAATACAATTAAACCACATGTGCCCTTAAAATATTCAACAGTGGTATCAAGCTTCAATAAACTCCTGATGTCTTTCAAGGGAAACTACGCTATTGAATTCAGGGCCTTTAATAATGGAATTGCCTACCGGTTTATTACCAATAAAAAAGGCGCAATCGAAGTTTTGAATGAGCAGGTTGACCTGAATTTTCCTTCGTCATATAATATCCATGTTCAGCAGCCTGCAAGTTTCAAAACAGCTTACGAGGAAAACTATTCTACGGTAAACTCAGCAAACTGGAATGCTAAAATGAGTACTTTACCCATATTAATCGACACGAAAAAACAATATAAGATACTGGTTAGTGAATCAGATCTCTCTGATTATCCCTGCTTATTCCTAAAAGGGAATGGAAACAATAAGATTCAGGCGGCATTTCCAAAATCTCCACTCCGCTTTGCCCCTGATGGCGACAGGAGTTTAAAAATTATTGAGGAAGCATCGTACATTGCCAAAACCACCGGAAAAAGGAGCTTTCCATGGCGTTACTTTGTGATCAGCACAGAAGACAAACAACTTCTTGAAAATACCATGACGCTGCAACTCGCACCAGAAAGCAAGATCAAAGATCCGAGTTGGATCAAACCAGGACAAGCCAGCTGGGAATGGTGGAACGATGCCTCGCCTTACGGACCGGATGTGAACTTTGAATCGGGATACAACCTCGAAACCTATAAATACTACATCGACTTTGCTGCGAAATTTGGCATAAAATACATTATCATGGATGAAGGATGGGCGAATAGTACCACGGATCCTTACACTCCAAACCCTAAAGTAGATGTTCATGAATTAATCCGCTATGGCAAAGAAAAAAATGTTGGCGTAGTGCTTTGGCTTACCTGGCTCACGGTACATGAGCACATGGACCTCTTTAAAACTTTTAAAGAATGGGGCGTTAAAGGCTTAAAGATAGATTTTATGGATAGAAGCGATCAATGGATGGTAAATTATTATGAACGCATTGCGGATGAAGCTGCAAAAAATGAATTGCTGGTCGATTTTCATGGTGCCTTCAAACCTGCAGGTCTGGAATATAAATATCCTAACGTGATTTCTTATGAAGGTGTTCGGGGAATGGAACAAATGGGCGGTACTTTACCAAAAAACAGTTTATTTTTACCGTTCATGAGAAACGCGGTCGGGCCAATGGACTACACTCCTGGTGCAATGATCAGCATGCAGCCTGAATCCTATCGGGCGGAGCGGCCAAATGCAGCCAGCATTGGCACAAGAGCCTATCAAATGGCACTATTCGTTGTATTTGAAAGTGGATTGCAAATGCTGGCTGACAACCCTACCTTATATTACCGAAACCCTGACTGTACGGAATTTATTACTTCGGTGCCTACCACCTGGGATGAGACGATAGCGCTGGAGGCCAAAGTTGGAGAACTTGCGGTAGTGGCAAAAAGAAAGGACAAGAAATGGTTTATTGGCGGCATCAACAATGACGCAGAAAAAACCAGGAAAATTTCCCTTAACCTTGATTTTCTTGAAGCAGGAAAAACGTACAACATGACCTATTTTGAAGATGGTATTAACGCTGCTCGGCAAGCAATGGATTACCGCAAAAAAACGATAGCAGTAAAGAAAGGGGATAAAATCGATGTACAAATGGTTAGAAATGGTGGCTATGCAGCTGTAATCAGTTTAGAATAAAGCAATGAATTCCACACAAATAATTTGGATGGCAACACCATATTTCAAGAAATTAAAATTAGCATCCACAAAATGTGCTCAGGTAATGGTAATGAAAAAAGGCCATTGTTTGAACGGTGCTTTGTAACCCTGTACAACTCATTCCATCCCGGACAATAAGATTGAATATCCTAAGCCCCCCTCATGACACCTTTTGCCAGAGAATGCAGAGCGCAAAAACAACTTAACCTTTTCTCTTTTTTATACCTCAGATTTGAAGAACCTAGTCACTGACTTATAAATCATAAATTTGTGTTATTGGCACACATTTGCGGGTTGCTGTCACCGCAGTTGTCATCAACCTTAAGTAGCGCAGTCCATCCCTAACTTCTTCATAATATACGTTTTAGTGAAGCGAGACCCGCTACGAGAGCGATGGTTCAGACTAACCTTCAATAGACTAAGATTCAAAACAGAAATATTGGGTTTACTATCGTGGTCCGAAAAACGACAAGGTTTCCTATTTAATATTTCATAAAACCAATCTTCAGGCCCCGGGATTATCATTTATAGAAACTTTGGCTTTTTACATAATAAGACTTACGAGTTCCCTTTTTATCTACCAGGATTGTTTCTCCTTTTAGCGTTTGTAATTTATCCGGCAAATGAACCTTCATAAAACTACGATTCTCACCCGTTATTCGATCCGGGTCCGACATACCTATTCTTTCAATGGCTTGAATTAACACAGTTCGCATGGATTTAAAAAGCTTTTCGGCAGGTACCTTATTTGCAATTGAATGTGGAGCGATACCTGCATCATAAAGAATTTCATCTGCGTATGCATTTCCAATCCCTCTGATATTTTTCTGGTCAGTCAAAACAGCTTTGATATCGCTCTTTTTTCTCTCTAACATCTGATGAAAGAAAGTAAATGAAACGTCCAGTGCGTCCGGCACTACTACAGGGTCTGGATTAAGTATTGGTCTAGCCTGACTTTGAAAGTCCGTTAAACACAATCGCATTCCACCAAAATCAAGTTCGAATATTGGAAATTTCGGAAATTCTGCAACCACTAATCTTAATTCTCCATGAAGCATTAAACGCAATGCCAATATATGATCTCCTATTTCAATATGCAAATCTTTTCCCTCCCGACATAGCGATTTGATTTTATGATTGACCAAGGCGCCGTAAAAACCATTTTCAGTGGCATTCGCATTTTTACTAACGTGCAGCACCACATCTTTTACAGTATGATTAACAAGTCTTTTTTCGAGATTTTTAGCCATTACGGCCAAGTCCGGAATTTCTGACATGGGATGATTTTTTATCCTAAAATAATAGAAAATTGAAATATTACAATGATTTTTCCAGCAAAGTTCCACGCCGAAGACATGTTGGTATCGCTCATACTCGGTTATCAAAAATACATGAAGCGAGACTTTGCAGAGAATGCCTGGGTGAAATTCATAAATAAGATGAACTGCTCAAAACATTGGTAGGTTGAACTGGATCATTTACTTAAAACCACATAACCCTGTCGTTCCGGAGGCTCAACCGAAAAACTTGAGGCATAATGCGCTATTGTGATTTTTAGTTAAAGCCTTTTTTAAGTGAGGCTACTCCCACTTGACAAATATTCCCCGCAATTCTATGAAAAAATGCATGGTTAGCTGAGCGGCAGTTGAACTTTCCCAGAATGCAAATGGTTTTAGTGCGCGAAATCGAAGCTAACCTTCAGTTTAACGAGTGAAATTTATTCATACACCGATCACATTTATACCTTTTTACTGAAATAAAGTCAAAATTTTCTTAAATACAAAACCTCTTGGTATCCGATAGGTTTCAAAGTTTTTACAACGCGGACAGCTGTGCCTGTTTACCGTTCCGGTAAACTTTTTTAAGGTATTCATAATAATAAGGATAGAACATCCAAATAACTGGAAAACACAAAAAATGTTTTAAACTAAGCAGGAACCGTTCACACTAGATATCACTGCAGCTAAAAATTCTATATTTTTAAAACAAAATATTGAGATTACAGTTTATCTATCACCTATGAAAAACATGATCTGATACTTTGGTTAGTTGATCGATCATCAAAGGGGGAATATCTATCATGCTATCCCCCTTCCTAAATACTTTGTTAGTTTGGTTTATAATAATTTAAGGCTGTCGTGAGATGGCCTTTTTCGTTTGCTTTCGCCAAGGGACAAAATTAAAACTAAATTAGAAATTCGCCTGTTGATACAGTATCCGGTGTCATGAACGGATGTTTAGTAATGATTTAGCGGTTAGGCGGTAGCTGCCTGACCGCTTATTCAATATCATCATTTAAGTACCTTATATCTCTGCTGACAGGTAAAACAACATTATATCAGGTATTTAGCGCGTTCTAACTACCTGATTTAGCCGGATTTCTCTGTTCAAGTCATTCATTCACTCACCTTTCTTTTTCTTGTGGATACCTTCGCATACCATGTATTTCATTATGAGAAGGTTAATGTTATTTTTATATTTTTTGATGAGTTTAATTGCTATTGAAGCAAAAAGCCAGTCAGGTATCGGATGCTTCCGGGCCTCAGATGGTTTTCTATATTCACAAAAGAATATCTTCGGCTACTATGAACTTTTGGGCAACAGATACACAACAACACCAAATGTTTGCCCGAGAAGCCAATTGGGAACAACTACAGGAGTAAAATGCCAATTTGTTCTGGGTGGCACACTACATGATGAGTACAATTATATTTTATACACAGCGACGGGACCTGTACAATGCGATCTTGATCAATATGTTTATGGCGTATTAACAATAGCCGGATTTTTAGCCTTTAGAAAACTCAGAAGGATTTAAAATAGCCATTAACTTAGGGTGTTTTTCACCGCCAACTCGTGAAGTGTCTGATCACCCTTATTCATAACCTTTAGTAGGTTAGCTTTCTCAGTAAGATAAACCCGGGCGAAATTCCGGTCATGCCGGACAATCGATTTAGTGTTATCGATCAAATCACAATATTTTATTGATTGACTATTTGCGCTGATGGTTGCCAGTCGCTCCACCTCCATGGCTTTCCTTTGCTTTCTGTTGAAATTTGGATAATCAGCCGATATAAATTTATCAGTTAAATCCCACGTTCCTTGCAGGATGAAATCAATCTCGTTTGTCATGTATCCATAGGCCTCCAATGCAGTTCTCAGTTGCTGATCCGTACAAGCGGTGTCCTCAAATAAATCATGACATAGTCCAATTTCATATCCAAACTTCAAGTTGTTTGCTTCGGCGCATTCGGCTACAGCAACCAGGTGAACAGTATATGGTTCACCGGTATATTTTCGCTTCTGCTCTCCATGTTGAACAGTTACGAAGTCTAATAAGTTGGTTTGACGCGCTGCGCTCATTTAGGTAAGTTAACAAAAACCTCCATAAACTCTATCCCCATCATTAATTTAAATGCCCTACAATTCAGCATTGATCAACTAAAATTATTTGCGAAGATGTACGAAATCTGCGTTTTTAGTTTTGCTGCATGATGATACTTACATCGATTCCATCGCATTCAGTTCTTGGCGTGTATTATGGATTAAAGGATTAGTGAGTGGAATTCAGTGAAATTTGACAGCGCACTAAATATAACATCTACTCTCGACCATGATCGTGGAATCAACTGCATTACATTGTGATATCATAAAAATGATAAACATGGTATTGTTTTGTAAAGATTACTCAAGCAAAAGGGTGCATTCCCAGCGATAAAAATCATGAACCTCAAATGTTTCTTAAGGTTTATTTATCAAAAAAAGATAATCTATATCGAATGTCGTGATTATGGTATCTTTGTACAAGTAAACTTCAAGCATACCTTTAACGAATCTTCATTTTGATATGGAAACCAGGCCAGAGATTGGAAATCATATACCTACTACCGAACTGCCCGCGGTTGGTATTGATTTAACTGGTTCAGCTTCTAAAGCTTCGGGATGGGCTGCCATCGGTAACCTAGCGGTTAGCACAAGGAGAATATTTACAGATGCTGAACTCATAGCGGAAACAATAAAAGTAAATCCAGGCGTAATTGTACTTGACTCTCCACTATCGCTCCCTGCAGGAAGGATTTCAGTATATGATGATGATCCGGGGCGGCAGCGTTATGGAATAACACGAGCATGTGAACGGGAGATGTTAAAGAGGGGGATCAGGTCCTATCCGCCGCTGATCCGGAGCATGCAGAAACTGACGCTGCGAGGGATTTCCCTGGCAGATACGTTTAGAACACTTGGATATCAAGTGATCGAAAGCTTTCCCGGAGGAATTCAGGATATACTTGGACTTCCCAGAAAACAGAAAAACCTTAACTCCCTCATTACAGGTCTCGCTGAATTTGGATTAACCGGGCAATTTTCAAAAACCCGGATCAGTCATGACGAGATCGATGCTATATGTGCAGCAGTAGGTGGACTTTTCTTTCTGGCTGATGAGTATGAAACGGTTGGAGACCCATATGAGGGACTAATCATTCTCCCCAAAATCGAGTATACGCAAAGGCACTCCGAAACTGCAGAGTATAAAAGCTCTATTTGAGGGTTAGTATTGTATTTTTTCTATCAAGATATTCCATTCAGCGATCGAAGGCATGTCAACTTCGTTTATCTCATTACTTTAGCTATTGATCTATCTTTTTTTCTAAGCCAAATCAGCGCTCCTTTAACTTTTAAGTTATCAGCTAATTTCGGAATTATACCATGCAGGATAAGAATTTCCGGCGCTATATTCTCCGGATAGATTTTACAATTTTTGCCAGGAGCATAATCTACTGCCAAATTAAGACCGGAGCATTTATTCAGTACAAACCCCAAATTTTTTGGTTGTAAAACCTCAATTAATAACATCAATATGAACTGATTTTTTTGCCTTCCTATTGTTGTAATTCCTGTCATTTCACCAGAAGTTAAGGTAGTGAAACCTACAGGCACAGCAATAGGGAGGTTTACTTGATCGCATAGCCTTCGATCCGGACAGGCGACACCTTTATGCGCCCAACATAAAGCGATGCATTTTTAATTATCCAGTTTCCATCAGATTGTTTATCCGGCGTGAGAAAACTACCAACCTTCCCTTCCCCAATCAGGTCGCTCAGAGCAGCAATAATAGGATACATATTTCCACCAGTATTGATTCTTAGTTCAATAATCCAGCATTTGATATGCATATCATTAATTCACGAAATTGCTCATGTAACACCCTAGTCATGCTGTCCATGTGCCTCCCCTGAAATCATTATTACCAGGAATCTAGATGTTACCAATATCCTTGTTTAGCTTTTTCCTTCAGTTTTTCTTTCTTAAATTTCTTGAAGCGCTCAACCATTTTTAAGCAACTTACTAAAGTATAAACTGTTAGAATTCTATTTTCTGCGCACCTCCAACCAGTTTGACTGTTTTATCTTTCCATTTAAATACCCCGGATACATTTGGTGGTAATATTACCTGACCTTGTATTCTGTCACCAGTTCTTTTCAGCGAGACATCGATCATTCCACTAGGATGAGGCATTTGGCCAGTGACTTCATTGAGCTCCCCTAGCGCTGGTTGGATCAATACTCTTTTAAAACCAGCATCATCAGGCATAATGCCGCAGATGGTTGCAAGGAAATCATAATTCGGACTGGCGCTCCAAGCATGGCAATCTGATCGGGTAGGATCTGGATTTTCAGCAAATGTAGTTAGGCCATTCTGCAACATCTCTCTCCAGGGCCTCAACTGAGTATAATACAGATCTGCCATCCCAGCCTTTTTCAAGGCCTGATTTAGATAAAACCTGTAGTAAAAAGTAGCTTGGCTTAATGTAGTATCTGTTAAAACCTGATTTAACAAAACTTTTTCCTCAGCTTCGGGAACTGCCCCGGAAAGTATCGCCATGATACTGGCATGCTGACTAAAACTATTCTTTAGCGGTGTATTCGCTACCACTCCTTTTTTTGCATCATAACACAACCTGTAAGAAGCAGCGCTTAGCCGTTCTGCAAGTTTAAGATAGTGACTGGCCTGCTCATCTTTTCCATAATATTTAAATACCTTTGACGCCTGTCGCAAGGTATAAGCATATTGAAAGGTAATAATAGAAGAGTTTCCATCAGTAGCACCATCAGGGACACCAAAGTTAAATGCAGTATTCCAGTCAGTAAAATTCCACCACTTCATGCGTCCAAGCATCTGCTTCTGCTGATCAATGTTGTTTTCATACCATTTTAAAACCTCTTCCATCGGCAAAAGAAACTGATGTAAAAACGCATCATCACTGCGGTGCAACCAGTAATCATGAATCATTGATACCCAATACAGTGAAAACGGAGGGATGACTTGCAGCCTGTTGCTTGGGTACCTTCCCTGCGTAAGTCCTTCTGGAACTCTCGAGTGGTGAAAATCCAGTAATGCCTTGCGCATTAATCGGTCATCACCAGTAACATACAATGATATTAGCGCTTGTATGCGGGTATCTCCCTCATATTGCAACTGCTCGTAATACGGACAATCATAATAGGTTTCTCCGGCGCATAACTCAGCGGTTCGCCACCCTACTTTCCAGATATCCTGAAGAGATTTATCATTGCTGGAAAAGCTTGCCACCGCTTTGAAGGGATAGCCACTTTGCATGCCGTAAAAATCATTAAGCACGAGCGGTTCGTCCATCGTAACGATATCAAGTTGAATAAAACGATACGTTCGAAGCCACAACGGTCTAAACAATCTTTTATTCATACCATCCGGGCGGAATATGTCAAAATTACCCACGATTTCCTTTCCGGCGATATCATTTCGATTGCCTTTAATTCCATTTTTAAAAAGCGCTTCGGCGTAAGTAAGCTTAACTGAAGAACCTTTACCCTTACTTAAGACCAGTTCAGGGTAAGCGACAGTATTGAAATTCTGATCGACCAAAATACTAACTTTACTATTTGGTGGAATAGTTAAGATGTTTGAGCCGTTTAAAAAATTATTTACTGCTTTTATTCCCGAGAACCTGGCAATCCTAGCCATTCGCTGTATCTTTTCAGTAATTAACGGAATGTTTCTTGGCACCAGTGTCCATTGATTATCGGTTCCATTACCGATTGTAACAGGACTTGAAATTTGTTGTGGTGTTAACCATTTGGCTGTATCATATTCGGGCTTTTCCCATCCCCAAGGATAGCGGTTTGCGGATACGTCATCTCCAGGACCAATCACCATATATGTTTTTAAACGTAAGCCGTTATCAATTGAACAGGGTTGATATCCCTTATTTTCGATCACCTTCCAACTTGAGTTGGTGTTAATCACCGATTCTGTCTCATTGTCCCCTTGCAAAACAAATGCCGTTTGATTGGAAATTTGAGCCACAGGAGCAAGTGTACCCATGTTCCAGACCTGAGCCGCAATTACATTTCTTCCGACTTTTAAATAAGGTGCAATATCAATACTTTCAAAATACCAATTGTACAGATCACCCCGTGCAGGACCATTACATACATCTTTTCCATTTACAAACAAGCGGTATCGATTATCGGCAGAAACATGAACAATAAATTTTTCAGCAGGTTTATGCAGGGTAAAATCTTTTCGGAAATGATAAACACCATAATCCCTTTGAGCTACATTCGGGCAGGTGATCCAAAACGCCGTCCATGGCTTTCTTAATAATTCAGGATTAACCGGGACATCTTGTCCTTTGCACAGCATCCCAAAACAAATGAAGGAAAGTATAAAAACCAGTTTTTTGGTTGACACCATATCAATAGTATATTTATTATTTATTACACTGGTACAATTGTAAATTAATTTTAGGCAGTTTCCTGGTATCGGCACCAACTTTATTGCGCTTTTTTACATTCGATTTTATCCCGATCTGAAATGATTCCCAGTTTTCCAAATATTCATTTAAGCTATACACAGCTGCTTTAATATTGCCTGATTCATTTGTTACACCATTCAGTTCACTTATACCTGTTGTAAAATTCTCTTGAACCATGTTTCCAGAACCCGTACCCAATTTTTTATGGCTATAAATCCCGATCCATGGCGTGAATGGCTTTCCGGCGAATGGGTTATTCGCCACGGTGTTGTTAACGATTTTAACATTCCGTGCGCCATAAAACGAGATGCCATGCCACATATTGGTCAAAACAACATTATTTTCAATGATCCAGTTCTCAAAAAAACCATCAAAGCAACCAATGCCCTGCATACCTGTTTTTTGGGGAAAGGGTTGTTCTGGATCAAGCTGACTTATAAAGACATTATTTCTTAAAATCACATTTGATACTTTTCCCATTCCAACTTTTCCATCTTCATCGCTGCTCCAGCTTTGAAAGCCATCATCATGATTGTCATCAATTCCATAAGAACCTGCAACCAGGTTAAACTCAAATAATGAATCATCAGATAAGCCCCGTATTCCGTCATGAAGAAATCCGTAAATATTATTTCCAATTACTTTAGTCCTTACAGCCGTTTTTGCAACTACAATACCAAAACTCACCTGCTTAAGGGTATTATTTATAAGCGAACAATCTGCACCTTCCACCCTGATCCCTAAACCTGCCCTTGCCAGTATCTTTACCTCAGACCAATTATTGACACAACTATCTGTTGAGCTGATATTAAAATTTTCAATCAAAATAAAACTGGAAGAAGCTTTGATGATAACGAAATCCCGTTTCTTAAACGAGCCAGTTTCGTCGGGACAAATTTTTAAGCCGAAGATTTTCCAATATCTCCCACCACTCACCTGCAAATTATTTACTCTAGGAAACTGCCCTTTTCCAGGAAGTATCGTAATCGGTTGATCGCCGTTAAGGTTTCCTGAAATGATCGGTTGACCATGATTACCAGACATTAAAATGATGCTATCTCCCGGCATTAATGCTTTGCTAGTGAGGAATACAGAATCCAAAGTGCTCCAGGGGGAATCGAAGGTCCCTTCATTGCTCATTTTTCCTTTCATCGGGTTGCAATAATGTTTAGCGGCAAAACATTGGTTTAGGAAGAAAACACTAACGCATAACCATATAATTATTTTCATAAATACTTTTATTTCAATTCATTGTAACTCATTATTTTGAGACCAAGTTTATTGATTACCTGATGTGCCCATTCCAATTTCTTACGGTCTTCTGCCCGTTCTTTATTCAATGATGAAACCACATCTTCATCATACATACCAAGATGAAATACCATTTCGAGTGTCTCGTTCGATTTGATTACTTTTAATCTTTCTTCAATGTTATTCAAACTTTCAGAAGAGGCGATAAACATGTCATCTGGTGCTTTCAGTTTAATTGTTGTTTCTTTATATTTTCTGAATGCCACATGCTTCTCTATACAAAATCCGGCTATATCATCATAATGGTGTCTAAATAAATGATCTTTGTGAATATCAATATAATCTGGCTGAAGCCCGAGTATATTTACAAATTTATTCCATTGATTGAGGCATAACTTCCTGATATCTTTTTCATTGATTCCAATTTCAAGATGCAGACCTAAACTGATATTTTTTTCCTGCACCAGCAATTTTAACGAAATCACCTGTTGCTGTTGCTTCGAAAGGTGACCATTAACCATAATGGATACCGATGTGAGCAGATCAGACTGTAGCGCCAGTAAAATTTCTCTGTTATATATTTTGCTTAACCCAAAATCGTCTGAAGTGAGAATAATGTTGCCCATGTATTAGTAAAGGATTTTCTTATTGGATTAATTTTTCTTTGCAATGATTTGATTTAGGCGCAACCAGCTAATTAGCCTTAGAAACCAATCGTCGTTGTTTGTTTGATTATTTAAGCCAAAGCCATGTCCACCTCCCTGATAGAGGTGCATTTCTACAGGAATATTTTTATTGATCAAAGCCTGATAAAATAAAATGCTATGCTCAACCTTTACCACAGGATCATCAGAAGCGTGGAGCAGAAAGGTTTTAGGTGTATTGGCATTAACCTGTTTATCTACGGAGAAAAAAGTCATTTTATCAGCCTTAAATTCTGGTCCTAACAGGTTTTTGGCTGAACTTGACTCTACACCAACTTCAAAAGAAATCCGTGGATAAAGCAGCACCAGGAAGTCAGGCCTTAAATTTACCTTTGATGGGTTGGGTACATATGATTGATCGAAATGAGTGCCCAGGGTTGCAGCTAAATGTCCCCCGGCAGATGCGCCTACCACCCCTATCCTGTCCTTATCCAGTTTCCACCTAACAGCCTGCCCCCGAATCAAAATCATTGCCTGTTGCGCATCCTGCAGAGGACCCATGCTTTTATCGGTCATGATTGCATCATCTGGCAAGCGATATTTTAATACGAAAGCGGTAATGCCAAATTCGTTAAACCTTTTGGCTAACTCTTCACCTTCATGTTCAACAGCCAATACCTGATAGCCCCCACCCGGTAGGATGATTACTGCCGCACCATTCGCCGTTCCTTTTTTGGGCACAAAAACGGTTAAGCCTGGATTGCTTACAAAAGAAATGTAACGTTTCCCGTCGTCACCAATGTGTTGCTTTTCAACATATTTCCCGTCTGTTTTTGATCCGGGAATGATACCGCTGTATAGTGGAATAATTTCTTGAGCCGAGCCCATAAATACGCTCACGAAACACAGCAAGAAAATTATAGCAAATCTTTTTTTCATAAATTTTGATTTATAGTAGTACCATCAGCAGGAAGATCAAGCATCAATTTCTTCCCATTAATTTGGATTTCCAGCTTTCCACCAGTTTTGAGCGGGTCACTTGCATATATTTTATCTGAATCAATCAATACCAAGCAGGCCCTGTCCACACTGATTAATCTTTTTGCAAACTTTGAGGTGCCCTTCTGATGGAATGAAGCCATCATAATGCCATCATTGAAACTGATGGCCTGACAAAGTTTGGTGTTCTGTAAAATTTGCCAGTCAGGCCGGTCAATTTTCTTCTGAACCAGATCAGGCTGTGTTACACCGTCAACCATATAAACCGCAGATGTATGGTTATGATGGTGGAGCACAACTTTAAAAACTTTTTCTTCTCCTATATCTTTCGATCCTGATTTTGATATATCAGACCAGCTTCCTTTTACACCCCCGATGCTTAAGTCCAATAGCCCCCCGGTCAAGGGAACGTAGGTAATACCATGGTGGTGTATCCAATTAAATGGTCTTGCTGAAACATTAGTTGAAGGGATATTATTCACCGCATTTAAAAACAATGGCGGTTGTATTCGGCTTTGCTCTAACGTGGTAAAAATGCTGTCGGTAGATCCTGTTAAAGTGATGTCTCCAATTAAACAAAATACCCTTCCCTTATGCATTGCCCAAAATTTGCTTGTGGAAAGCTTCGAATCTGCTCCTGTGGATTCAAGATCCATTACGGCAAAGCCATTTCCTTTTCCCTCCACGCCACCCGCAAAATTTGATTGTGTAATGCTATTGGCAGATTTAAAATTTGTGACACCAGGTAACTTATTCCAGTCCCAGAATGGCATCAGGTCAGTATATTCTTTTCCATTTCTAATAAAATAAGTATTCCCTAAATTCAGGAACGCACCCTTGTGGTTCTCGCCATTGATTCGCTCGGCTACTTCCGTTTTGGTAGAAATGGTCTTGAGGAAAAAACTAAAACCGGGCTGCTGATAGGCGGAAAAATCTGAAAAAGGAAAATATCTAAAACCTTTCAGATTTTGCTTACCACCTTGTTGGACCCGAAACATGGCATCCAAATCCAGACTTCTGTATCCTTCATTTAATTGAGATAAATAAAGGATTAACTTGGAAATATCCTGCTTTAGAAACCCTTTACGGCTTACTGCCCGATCAACACTGCCTGGAGTAAGAAAAATGCCACGTTCCATCCACTGCCAGCCATCCAATAAAAAATCCTTCATTACAACAACCTTTTCTGCCGGGAATGCCCAGGGAGTTCCATCAAGTTCATAGGCCAGCCTGATGTTTTCTTTTATAAAAGCAGCACCATAATGGTGGGTCTGCAACCTGTTACCATGTTGGTGATAACTGTAATCGGGCATTATGCCCTCTCCACTGCTGACCTTAATTTCCTTTGCCAGCAGTTTGCTGGCCTGGCTTACCAAAGAGTCATTCCGGCTAAATAAGCCGTAATGTAGGGAGAGATCAGCACTCCAGGTTAGATTGGCTCCGGTAAAATTGGGCCTGATCTTAAACTGTCTTAAAATATTTAACGCTTTTGTACGCAGTTCTGCTTCCAAAAAATCTCCATCCAAAGTGATAATATCCCTCCAAAACTGTGGTATACCAATCTCGTTATACCACCAGTTGGGATTCCGATATAAATTATTCAACCAATGATTTATTCCCCTGGAAATAACCGCACCTGCCAAAGTATTTTGATAATATCGGTTTCCTGTTTTTTGATAGGCTATGGATATTTTTACTATCCGATCAAGGTGTTCGGTAGTTTTCCATGCAGAAGAATTTTGATCTGCATAATCGACATCCGGCCATTTCCCGTTTTGATCTAAAGTGGCTAACCAGTTTTTAACGTTTTGAGTAGATGTCGTATCTAATTCAATTAAAAAATTTTTATATCTATTGATTACCTGATGATAAGGCAGCTGACTCTGGGCCACGTGAAAGCCCAAAGTCATGACTACCAAAAACCAACCAAGTTTTAATTTATTCATTACTTAAGTTTCAAGAGCTCGCTGCCCGCCATCAAAAATGCTCCAGAGCCATATTCTTGGTTATCATCACCCTTTACAGCTTCAGGTTTTGATCCGATTTTCTGAACCCAGGTAAGTTTTCCTTCAGGTGTTACCTGAGCGTTCAATCCTCTCCAGCCCTTTAAAACAACTGGCATGTATTTGTTCTTATTCAAATGCCCATGGTTGATTCCCCATGTTAGGGCAAAGACATAAAAGGCAGATCCGCTTGTTTCTTTGTTTGTATATTCTGCCGGATCAGCAAGATTTGGTCGCCAAAGTCCATCTTCCTGTTGTAGCGAAGCAATTTTTTCTGCCATCTTCAAATACAAATCCTGAAAGCTTTTATAGCCTGGATCGTCTTTCGGCAAATGCTCCAATACCTGAACCAGTCCACCCATAACCCATCCGTTGCCTCTCGACCAGAATATTTTCTTCCCATTCGGCGACCGCCGCTGAAAAAAACTCTTATCCCTATAGAATAGATTTTCGTCCCTATCAAACAGAAAATCTGTAGTATCCCACCACATTTTGCTCATAAACTTATTATACTTCTGGTTGCCAGTCGCTTCAGCCAACCTCACAAGCACTGGAGGCGACATAAATAATGCATCGCACCACCACCACTCTTCTCTGCCCGGCTTTGGGTTATTGATCAAGGAATCATAAACACTTCTGGTGTCCGCAATCGCTTTGGGATTTTTAGTGACGGCATAAATTCCTAGGTAGGTTTGTCCTCGTGTATGATCATCCGCATGTCGGTATCGTTCGGCTAACTTATAATTCAAACTCTCCGACCAGCGAACAGCCTCCATGAAATATTTTTTATCTTTTGTGGTTTCGTACGCACGGATGATTCCGGCGTAAAACACACCTCGTGCCCAATCGTCGTGATTTTTTGAATTGCCAACAACCGGATTGGCAACCTGCCAGTTGAACACCTTTCGCATGGCAGTTTTGATCGATTTCTGGTCTGGAACACTCGTATCATTTTTACGGACAGCACAAGCTGAAATTAATGTAATTCCGATCAATAATGTTGGGATGCTGATTTTTTTTAACATGTTTCTTAATTAGGGTTCAACGGTCAACTTAACCTGTTTAATGACTTGGCTATCCTCATCCCGACTTGCATTTGTCGCAATAAATGTAACCGTATAAGTGCCTGGAATAGTGTAAGCGTAGGTATAATTGGCTAAATAAGTGGTTGCAGTTTTCAGACCTAGTCCAGTATCTGTAGAAACTGAGGAAAGGTTAAACGGCCTGCTGATAATCCAGTCTTCATTGTCTTCATTTACTGCGTCTGCTCCAGTTCCATTAATCGTAGCTTGCCCGGTGGCCGGCACACCCCATACTACTGTTGGATTTTTGACATCCACACCAACCCATCCGACCTGGCCGATAGCAGTGATGACAGACGTTCTTCCCTCCGGCAAAACATTGTTGACATTAAAAGTACGTAAGAACCAGGATGGTTGTTTAAGTGTAGGATGGAAATATCCCTGATATTTAAATGCAAGATAAAGTGGTTTACCTGCTCCCTTGAAATCAGAGAGATCAATTGTTCCAGAGGCCGTATTATCCGTTCCTGTAGATAACGTGGCTCTTGAGGTAATATCCGTCCAAGATGCAGCTGCAATTCCCGCGACATCATATTTACCTGTAAAATTGGTGGACGCCATTAATCTAAGCGTGTTCGTTTCACCTGTGTTTTGTACAAGCGTAGTAAAATTCAGTTGAGGCAATCCCTCGGCAGTGATTCTGTTTTTAAAATCATAATTTTCTCCAGCAATGCCTCTATATACAGAAATTATTGGCAAAAGATTGTGTTTTTCAGATATGTTGTCACCAGGACGAGAAGCATATTTAAAGGCAGCAATATATCTCAATGTAGCAACTGATGCAGAATTTTTCATACGTTCTACGAATATCCCCCATCTGATCAAGTCTCCCCGGCGAAGCCCTTCATAACACAGCTCACGCGATCTTTCATCAATAATAGTCGACCTGAATGCAGTTTGATTTGCTGTTTCAGCAGGAATCAAATCCGCATCTGTAGCAGTTGACAAGCTTACATTTGCGGTCGCACCAGCACCACTAGTTCCTGATATGGTGACTGTTGGCACTGAAGTGTAAAAAGCTCCGGGTGTAACAATAGTTATAGCACTTACCCTTCCATTTGCTATGGCTGCAGTAGCTGTAGCCTGAGTGGTAAAACCACCGCCATTAATCGTAACGTTCGGAACTGTAGTATATCCCGAGCCACCGTTAACTATATTAACAGCGTAAATATTGGTCCCATTTAAAATTTTTCCTGCACCACGTTGCCTTACCAAATTCACATAATTTATACTCTCCGCATCCGGCCCTGAAATCTCATTTTGTGCCTCCGCATACATCAGCAACACGTCGGAATAACGCAACAGCGGGAAATTGGCACCATTATAATTTCTGTTTTTCGGTGTCAATAACTCGTATTCTCTACGCCATTTTCCAACGCTTTTTGCTTCTGCAACCGTCTGGAAAACTTTGGTTTTAGTAGCTCCACTGTAATAGTACGATCCAATATTCCAATCGCGACGTAGATCTTGTGGTTTATAAATATCGTACAATACACGGGTTCCGTTCCATTGACCATAACTATTTCCAATTTCATCATTTGTTCCAGCTAATCCTCCCAAAACACCCAGTCTGCCAGTTTCATTTACACCAGATTGTAATAAGTTACCCGTAAATTCCACTTCCCAGATGCCCTCCTTTATATCGTACTTATCTTGCATGTGATTAATAAAGATTTGCTCATATGAAGGATTTAGGCTATGAAGTCCCGAGTTGATTACCATTTTAGCCCATTTTGCGGCATCGGCATATTTAGTTTTATCGTTTAACGGGTTTCCTGCCATTTTTAAACAAACCCGGGCAAGTATGCCCTGAACCGCACTTTTGCTCACTCTACCCGCAAAATTATAGGCTGTAATCGGTTTTACCAATCCTTCAGCGGTTGTCATATCAGACAGGATTTGGCCATAAACTTCCTTGAGGGGTGTACGTGCTATTTCAGGATTGTTAACAGATTTTGTTGGTTCCAAGATCAGTGGCACATCGCCAAAGTTCGAAGTCAACAAGTAATAGTAATATGCCCTTAAAAAAAGTGCTTCCCCTCTTACTACACTTCTGTTCGCTTCTGGCATTGATGGTTTATCAATATTTGCCAATAAAATGTTGGCCCGTTCAATACCTGCGTAAAGTGCTTTCCAAATCCCTGCAACCGAGCTATTATTGGAATCATAGTTGTAAACCTGCACACCCAACGTTGTGGTCGATTGTCTGTAGAAACTCTCATCAGTGGCCACTTCAAATTGTGACCAGAGGATTTCTCCATATAAGGCTGAGCTTCCCATGATGTCATAAACGCCAACTAAAGCGGTGTTGAGTTCTGTTTCATTGTTAAAGTAATTTTCAGGGGATACAAAATCCTTGGGAAGCACCTCTAAATATTTTTTGCAAGAACTTATACTGAATACGAATACAAGTAAAAGCAGTGATAATTTTATTTTCATCTTTCTGATTTTATATTTAAACTAAAAAGTTGCATTAATACCAAAAGTTAGTGTTCTGGCCCGAGGGTAAGCGGAATAATCAAATCCAGGTGTAAGCGTAGAGTTTTTAACTGATACCTCTGGATCAGGACCGCTGTAGCCCGTAATGGTAAAAATGTTTTGCGCCGATAAATAGGCTCTTAATGATCTTATTTTAATGTTCTTTAACACAGCTGAACCTAAACTATATCCGAGCGATACCGTTTTTAACCTCAGGTAGGAACCATCTTCAATCACCCGTGATGAATAATAGGCAGGCCCCTGTCCCCCCACACGATTAAGAGTATTGCTTGGATTATTCGGCGTCCAACGGTCGGCATAGCTTGCATATTGATTCAGTCCCACAGCTCCAGTTGCATTGCCTTCAAAAACTAATCTGTTTGCATTAACAATATCATTACCATAAGACCACTGCAAAAACACGTTCAAATCGAAATTTTTGTAGTTGAAGTTATTCGAGAAACCGCCCACATGAATGGGATAAGCCCTACCAATCTGAGTTTGATCCAGTGTATTGACCACACCATCGCCGTTCAGGTCCTTGTATTTAATATCTCCAGGTTGAACTGCCGTCCGGGCGCTTCCATTGTTGACCACATCTGCTCTTAATGAATACCTACCGTCCGGCAACTGGTCAAAATCACTGAACTGGTAAATCCCATCAAAAACAAAACCATACATCGCGGCAATGGGATTGTTCAATTTGGCCACATACAGTGGAACACCAGTATATCTTCGCTCCCATACAATAGGCGTTTGCAAAGATTCCTGGTTATCTGCCAATCCAAGCAATTTATTATCATTGAAACTGATGTTAAAATTTGATGACCAGGTAAAATCCTTTGTTTTAATGTTTACAGTGTTCAACGTAAACTCTAAACCCTGGTTTCTCACTTTGCCAATATTTTTAAAGGCATTTGCGTAACCAGTTGTGGTTGGTAAACTTGCATTTAACAACAAATCAAAAGTTGTTTTCCGATAGGCATCAAAAGTAAACTGAATCCTATCCTTAAATAGAGATAGATCATAACCAATATTTGTAGTAGCAGTAGTTTCCCACTTTAAACCCGGGTTGCCAATGGCCATCGGGATAATTCCCTTTACGATACTGTTGTTAAATGCATAAGCTGCCATTGGCTCTATGATGAAGGTTGAGTAGGTAGAAAAATCTCCTATTCTATTATTTCCTGTTTCACCATAACTGATCCTTAATTTTGCATCGTTAATAAATTTAATGTTTTTCATGAACGGTTCATCGCTCATCCTCCAGGCAAATGCACCCGAAGTAAATACACTCCATTTATTGTCATCCCTGAATTTTGACGATCCATCTGCCCTGACTGTAGCGGTGAACAAATACCTTGATTTGTAATTGTAGTTTACACGGGCCAGGCCTGAAGCCAATGTTGATCCCGTAGCAGTCGAGGTAATCGTTCTGGGCGTTCCTTCATCCAAGCCGTTAATACCTAAACTTTCATTTGGAACTGCAACAGCGGTATAGCCATAACCTGTTGCATCAATCCCCTGTAAGGTTGCACCTAAAAGCACATTTAAACTGTGGTTTTTATTAAAGTTATTATTATAGGTCAATGTATTTTCATTTACCCAGTTATTTACTTGGCGATAAGCAATTCCACCATTAACGCCCGATGCACCTAAGGGGCCAAAAGGACTTCCGGAACGGGTGAGGGTATTATTGAAGCTTTCGCTTCTGTTCTGGTTGTTGTTCAACCCTCCAGTCACCCTTAATTTTAACTTAGATGTAATTGCGTAGTCAACGTAGGCATTGGCAATAATACTATTATTAACATTTTTGCGGTATTCATTATTTACTGATGATATTGGATTGAAACGATAGTTTACTGTTTCATCGATCTCTGGATCGAATAATTCATTCAAAAGATCGGCATTGCTTCCACTGACTGGCCTGTATCCCCAAACACTATACATCAGATTGGTACTGGCGTTAATCTGCGAGGTAGAAGATGATGGTGTGGTACCGGTAATGTTGATACTGCTGTAGTTGGCATTGATTCCTATTTTAACTTTGGAATTTAATTCCTGATCGAGTGTAACCCTCCCTTGATAACGGGAAAACCCAGAATTTATAATTACGCCACCTTGACCAAGTGCAGAAGCTGATACACTATACCGAGTTTTAGCTGTTCCCCCACTGACTGAGATATTGTTGCTGTGCATTAATGCATCCCTGTAAAGCTCATTTTGAAAATCGATACCCTGAACATTGCGATAAGATTCCAAATTCCGACCGTTGCTGAAGTAAACTGCAGCAGTAGTAATTGGGTCAAGGTCGTTTTGCAAGCGAACAAATTCATAAGGACCCATCATTGTCTCCCTTTCGGAAACCCTTTGGACAGCCACATAGCCGTTGTATTTTACTACTGGCTCACCGATAGCACCTCGTTTAGTCGTAATCACGATTACTCCATTAGCGCCCCTCGATCCGTAGATTGCAGTGGATGAAGCATCTTTCAATACCGTAATGGTTTCTATTTCCTCAGGATTGATCACATTATTATTGGGATTATCAATCGGAAATCCATCAATAACATACAAAGGTGTATTATCCTGCGTAACAGAATTGTTTCCCCTAATCACAATATTATTGGATATACCCGGCTGTCCTTCATTAGAAGAAACTTCCACACCTGCCACCCGGCCGGCAAGTGCATCATCGAATGATTTAACAGGTGCTTTCTGCATATCCGTAATATTCACCTGAGCCACAGATCCGGTTAGGTCTTGTTTTTTGACTGCCCCGTATCCGACCACAACCACCTCTTCCAACCCTTGGGACAAGGGAACCAGACGAACGTTAATCTCAGTTCTCGTTCCAATTTGAATCGTTTGAGGAATATAACCTACATAAGAAATAGCCAAAGCGCTGTTGTTTGATGCAGGAACCGCCAAAAGATAGTTGCCATTTTGATCGCTTACCGTCCGGATATTGTCACCGGCTCTAACATTTACACCGGGCAGCGATT
The DNA here is from genome assembly GCA_004210715.1 of Pedobacter sp. Lineage (GTDB taxonomy): Bacteria > Bacteroidota > Bacteroidia > Sphingobacteriales > Sphingobacteriaceae > Pedobacter. Next base: position 8,982 of record SEDB01000010.1, on the reverse strand, counting down.
CCCCGGTTTTCTCATCCGTTATTTTCCCCTTCAGTTGCCTCGTCTGCGCATCGGCAACTTGAGTGAACAGATAGGATACTATTAACATCAATAGAAGTTTTCTCATATACATATCGAATTATAATTTGGTTATATGCATTTAACCCCTCTTTTTCAGCAGGGTGCTATCAATATTAATGATTGGAGTTGCACCAAAATATGGCAAGAATCCTAGACAATAATAAAGATTTATACTGGTTAAAATTTTATAATATAAAATTGTATTTTATATTATAACTAAATTTAGAGATTATATTCACAAATCCAAAATTTTTATTTTTATTTACTAAATTCATTTAAAATCTAATCGGCAAAAAAAAACCCATCACGATGGATGGGTAGCGTAAATCAGAATGAAATCTATTAGATGGTATTTAGTTTTTTATTAATTGCTCTGCCGCTTTTGATGATCGACTGCAAAATCCGTTCATGTCCAAGCGCATCATATCTATAGTTTGGCATGTACATTCCTAAGCAGGCTATGATTTTTTCATCTTTAAATAGCGGTACAGCCAGACCGACAATTTGGTTTACACTAATCTGAATGGAATATCCAGCCGTTCTAATCTTTGAGATTTCAACAAAAAAAGATGCGAGGGATTTGATCTCGGGCCATTCCCCGGTTTCGGGTAGTCCATACTTTTGAACAAAAGCCTCCAGCTCCGAATCGCTTAGATAAGCAAGCATGATTCTTCCCGCTGCCGTATCATAGGCACGTTTTTCCGAAGCCGTACGGGCTTGTACATCATGATCGCTTTTTACCCTTAATAAAACCATCCGCAAATCTTGCTGTAATACTGATAATTCTGAATTCTCATTTAATTCTGAGGTGAGTATTTCCATATCAGGTCTGGAAATATCAATCAGCTCCTTTCGATAGCCTTCATTACCCGTTAAATTATAGGCAGCAGAACCTAAAATATACCCTTTTTTAAATTCAGCTTTCTCAATATACTTTCTGTTCATCATCGTTTTAATGATGTTGGAGCAAGTACCAGCATTAAGATCCAGTGCTTGTGCTATTTCACCGAGAACCTTTGGTTTCTCCGGTTCACGGGCAATAAATTCCAATATATCAAAAGCTCTATTTATTACTTGTATCATGATGTGTTTAAAATCCGAATCAAATATATTGAGTTTACATTATAAAATCTTTTTTTATAATAAAGATTTATCATTCTGCAATAAAATAAAAAGTTAAGGAGTTATAGCCAAAGCATATAGTGAAAAAGGCCGCAAAAAAAAGTAAAAACAAGGCTTGGAAAGCAGCTGTAAAAAAAAATCGACAATCAGAGAATCCATTTTATAATGATAAATCGCGATTATTCATAAAAAGATTTGAAGGCGCGTTGGAAGGTTGCATTTTGAACCTGGACAACTTTCTTTTGCTAAAACCAAAGGTTTACACCTAACTTAAAAAACCAGGGTATCAAAACTATGCTGTTTATGCATGACCCCGTTCGATCATGAAAATAAAACGCAATTCATTATTCGTCAAAAATAGAAATATAAATCCCAGACAAGTTGTAAATGAGTTACAACGGCTCAGCAACGACTCAATCAACCATTATATGCATCACGATGACGCCCATTGAATCAGCATCAGAAGAATAGTTTGGAAACATCGGATCAGCGATGGCAATCGCTTTTACCCATGTCATTTTAAGATGACTAAATGAACACTTTTCAGTCGCAAGACCTTTTAAATAAAACAACTGAAATCTATTAGTGGAGTGATTCAGAATATTGTGTATTTCAGTGCTTCTCAAAGCTACAAAGCTCAATATCAAAATAACATCACCTACACTCCACTTTTGGAATTTATGCACTTGACCTGAGTTGCTACATCATAAATACAGCTGGAAACTTTAAGCAGAATCCGAAAGGTAATCCACATCAGAAGAATATCAAATCGGCTTCTACATACTGGTCCGTCCTATTTTCTTGAATAAAGAATTAAATAATCAAGCCTTGAGTAAAGCATTCAACCATTTATCCGACGGCTTATGAGCTAATACCGAACAGCTGCTGTAACATGCCTGCCACCTTCCCATCGGGATTGAGTGGATGAACCTTAGACATCTTCACCTTTCGATAGGTAATTGATACCCTTCTTTCCCGTTGATGGATAACACCATTTATCACGTCTTTCTTCCTTGGAGGTATCCCATGACTCCACGTTTTCCGGGCATCGTCCTGCATCACATATATAGAACGCCTTGGGATCTCGACATCTATTGCCTCCAAATTCGCACCTTTTATAAATCTCATTACACAACCGCTCCCCAGATTCACCCCGCATATCTGATTTTCGTAATAGTTGCGGTCTTTATGTGGCCTGATTCCTTCACCCGGCATATATTCATTAATGATAACCTGGTCAGATAAATGATCCAAAATACCCTGTCTGGTAATATTTTCTGACAACAGGCGGATTTGATCCGGAAGTGGCGCCGGGAACGGTACCAGATCATAAGGACTTTCCAACTCATTTCTGTATCCATAGTATTGTAGCCCACGGGCGTAATCCACCATCCATACTCTGCTGTCTATCTCATCAAGAAGATCTTGTTCTTTTCTTTCATCTATAAAATCCGGAAATAGAAATAATCCTGGCACCGCTGTTTTCATAGCATGATAATGTGTAAAATGCAGAAACTGTTTTACCTGTTGAGATTTAAATCAAATGATTTTCACGAATAACAATGAATGACTATTGAATATAAATATGAAGGCATTAAAAGTTTTGAAAAATTAAATCCCAACATCACTATCAATTTATATCCCCTTTAGGTATCCCCTTTAACATTACGCTGGTTTCACGCTTAGCGAAATCTATAAACACCAATTCCAAGTCCGAATATAATTGTATGCCTGCGGCCGTTAATGACTGATAACCGAAGTCTTCCATAGCCCTTTTATCCCTAAAGGAAATCTCGTATGGCAGATGGATGGCAATAATATTTGGAAGACTTACTTTAAGAAGGATATTGAAATTTCTAAATAGCGCTTCCAATTTTCGAGCTGCCAGTGCAAGCTCAGCGGGCGTCATGCAAGCCATAATTGATCACCTTTAAATATATTTCTTATATAAACAAATTAGTCATTGTCCATTTTCCTCACGCACCATGTAGTCATGCTTCGCAAATTCTGCACGTTAGTAGTTTTTATAGGCTCATGCAACATCCCGCCAAGCTTTTTGGTTAGACGGATAAGCATTTCCTGATTGACCAGGAAGCGTTCGGACTCGTCAGGCATGATGTATCTTCCGTTTCCGATAAAACGCACGGAGGACTCGATCCCAATATCCGAGGCCAATCTGCAAAACAGATAACCACCGGGTTTGAGTACACGCCACATCTCGCCTAACATCTCCTCGAAATGCCCGAGACTTAGCGCAAAGTGTAAAACGGCACTGCTGATCACCAGGTCAAATTTTTCATTTTCAAAGGGCATATCCTCTACCGGAGCGATATGAAAATTTTCAGAAGCCCTTGATTTTAAAATGTTTTTAACAAAGCTTTTTATTTCATTAATGGAATCAGCATAATGATCAACCCCATGTACATCATATCCATTTTTTAGAAAGTAAATCAGATTTCGGCCTGTTCCGCAACCCGCATCCAGGACGGTATGACAATTTTGATAAGTGCCCTTAAGCAATTGATCAAAAAGATAAATATCTATGTTTCCAAAAGCTTCCTGTATATCCTGTGTTCCGTTCATGTGTACAGGCAAATATAAAAAATGATATTAATCGAATACCATTACTTTGCAAAGAGGTGAAACAAAAAAAGGCTATCTCCCGACCGCCTTTAAATTATTAATTCTGAAGTTAACTATTTACTGATAAGTAAAATGTAGACGAACAACAACGTGCCATTCCATTTGTTTTGAAAAGTCACATTTTTTATCCACCGATTTTAATTGAATAAGGTTAGATCGGGGCCTGAGGGCTTATTGTTGTCCTCGTCCTTATTTCTGGAATTGTTTATTTTTTTATCGACCTGCCAGCCTTTCAGCAATTCATTATCCACAGAGTGCAAAACCTTCAACCGTTCTGTGACCGGAAGTTCCCTGTCGAGCCAGACGGCGCTTTCAGCCTGAGAGAGCATGCAGGGCATTCGATCGTGGATCCTGGACATAAATTCATTGGCGGGCTGCATGATCATAGTACAAGACGGAATGACGATGCCGGTCCTTGGATCTTTCCAACTGTCCCAATAACCAGCAATGAGCATCAGCGCTTTATCCTGGCGTTGAAAAAAGTAAGGTTGTTTCTCGGCATTACTCCTGTCCCATTCATAAAAACCTTCGACAACAAAGACGCAGTGACGCCTGCCGACCAGGTGTTTATAAGTGGGCAAAGACTGCATGGTTTCGATGCGGCAATAGGTGGTATTAAACTTCGGAACCTCGCTGGAATAAGATGGGATCAGACCCCATTTGATATAATGGAGTTTACCCGGACGGGCATCCAGAATGACAGGCATATCGGTGCCCGGGGGACGATTGGTATCTTTTGGTTTTGCTTCCCCGCCTAAGATGAGGCCTGCTTTTGCCGCCATCGCTTTACTCTCGCCGATCAGTGTTCTTCCACACATCGCTATGTCTCCTTTACTTTTTTTTGTTCCTAGATTTTTTGCTGTTGAGGCCGTTTATTAATGATTTTGACGTTTAATTTAAATCACTTTTATAATATCACTCCAGCGTGTGGTGTAACCCTTGGACAGGTATTCATGTTTGAGTCTCCATTTTTTTTCAAATCCTTCAGTTGCCATTCTAAGCGTTCCCCTGCCATAGGCAAGATTGAGCTTATCCAGGACTGCAGAGACCGTATCTTTCTTGCCACCATCGTGGTCTGAAAACATGTTAAGCTGAAGTTCACTTTCCGGGATAAGCCCCGTGGCGATCACCCCGGCCTTTCGATACTTGATGCCATACCTAAAAAGTTTCTGCGCTACCTTTACCGCAATGCTCACCAGGTCAGTGGTACTGTTACTGGCGATGAGCAATTTGTGCGTATGGCTGGGAAAATGCTGTGGATGATCTTCGCGGTTTTTATTGGTATATAAAAACACCTGTAGGTATATACAACGAAGCTCCTGCGCCCTCAGCTTCTCAGCCAGTCTGCTGGCATAAAGCGTCAATGCTTCTGAGAGGACCTCAGGGCTTTCGATGTAGTTCCTAAACGAGCGGCTGACTGTAATCCCTTTGGTTGCCTCACGGATTTCATCCAGCGGGATGGCTGGCCTGCCCCATAACTCATTGTACATGCGCTGGCCCATGATAGTCATATTTTGCTTAAACCACATTTCAGGCATTTCCCTTAACTGTGCGACAGTTTCTATCTTCAGTTCCTCAAATTTTTTATAGTATTGTCTGCCCACTCCCCACAAATCATGCACAGGAAAGTCTTTTATGGCGGAGGCAATTTTTTGATCAGTATCCAATACCAAAACACCGTTGTGTTTTTTAGCGAGCTTATTCGCAAGTTTAGCGAGGGTTTTGGTCGGTGCCACACCAATGGATACGGGGATACCGGTATTCTGCATTACTGATGTCCTGATTCTTGGGGCATAGGAATTTAAGTTATTTATACCGCCAAGCCAGCCGAAAGCTTCATCGATGCTATAAACATCAAGTCGGGGGAACCCCCGGCCAAGCTGGTGCATCACGCGTTCACTCATATCACCATAAAGCACATAGTTACTGGAAAAGACATTGATCTGAAATTTTTTAATCAGGTCTCTAACCAAAAATTCAGCATCCCCCATCCTGATGCCGCAGGCTTTTGCCTCTTCACTTCTGGCAATGACACAGCCATCATTGTTGCTTAACACAACAATGGGCTTGCCTTGTAACTCTGGGCGAAACAGACGCTCGGCGGAAGCGTAGAAGTTATTACAGTCACAGAGCGCAAACATGGCGGTACTTCCCGTTTTTAAGTGATTTGGGTAATACGTTCCTGCAAATTGAGGTTACTACACCCCAGACCTGCAAGGTATTTATTTCTGTCTGGAACACAACGTCATTATCGTTTCTAATTGCCGGAACATTACCAGCGACCTGATAAATCCGGCAAGTAAAATTTCCATTCACAAAGGCGACGACAACAGCGCCATGTTTAGGGTTTAAACTGCGGTCAATGATCAGAATATCCCCGTCATGAATGCCGATCGAAGACAAGGCATCCCCTTTCATTTGAAAATAGAATGTGGAATGAGGATCCCCGACCAAAGTAGAGGCGATATCAAGCCGTCCCTCCAAATAATCCGCAGCCGGAGACTGAAATCCCGAAATCTTTTGCTCTGCTCTATTTTCAAACGTCCTGATCATAAATACCCTGCCTTAGTGCAGCACAAATTTATACTAATATTTTTAGTATTACAAATTTTTTATGATTGATTTTTTAGTAATACTAGATTTCTGAGATGGAAGTTATAATCTACTAGGCTATTCCCCTTCAAAAGTTGACAATTAGCATTCAGAAATCCAGGCTCTCAAGTCTGGGCTGAGCCCTTAAAAATTTGTATGACATTGAAATAGATCTATCCAGGGGTGACAACAGGCCTTGTTTTATTTTGGGATCAAAAAATTACGAGTACCCATCATGGTTCAATCAGATGACAAGACAATTAATATATGCTTATTATCACCTGAATTAATAAAACACTTATTGTGGCTTACACGTGCTCAAAAAGAAGTGTAGTCAAAACGCTGAATCGCAAAAGCTGCAGATTGCACTTGCGATTTTCATTGACCAGTCTCGTCAACAGATTCAGCTAAAGATCAACAATCACATCATTCCTTCGTCCATAAAACTATAGAATCCATAAGCTGAAATGATAATGTGATCAAGCACCTCAATCCCCAACAGCTTTGCGCCTTCTGACAATCTCCTCGTTAATTTTATATCCGCATCACTCGGCTTAAGTTCCGAACTTGGATGATTGTGGCTGAGAATAATCCCGCTCGCACAAGCCCTTAATGCCCCCGAATAGATGACCTTCGGATCGACCATCACTTCGGATAAACCACCCTGAGCAACATTCAGCACGCCCAGTACCCTGTTTTGCCGATTCAGGAGCATCACCTTGAACTCTTCCAGTAATTCTATCCTATTGCGATCCCAACTCTGATCAAATATCGAGTAAGCGATACGAGATGAAGTTACTTTAGGTTTTTCCGAAAGTTTAAATGCCGGGCGGTAACTGATTTCAATTTCTGAAACTTTAAAAACTTGCTTTTCCATAATATTTAAGATTTAATTATGGTGCAGTACAAGGTTCAGTTCCAGCGCCAAAGCAAAAGGAGGAACGGAATAAATGGACTTTAGCTGAAAACGCCACAGGAGGGTTTATGCCGGAAATTCCTTTGCGTGCCGCAACTGAACCTTAAATTTGTGGCGGAATTGGATCGTTAGACTAAAAAATAATCGTATCAGGTATTCAATATTGTCATGCTAATAGCTTATCATTCTCCATCATTTTACAAGTTATTTTACGCTCTTTCCTGGTTTTGATGACTGAATAATCTTCAAAGGAAAATCAAAGAATCTTATTCCAGAAAGTTTTTGGATTTAAAAACCAACATTTGCTTTTGTATGTTTGGAACCGAAACCAAACCAACATAGCAGTGAGTAAACCAAATCATTTTTTAGGCATCATCATCTTAGGGCTTATAGTATTACCCCTAACGTCTTCTGCCCAGTCCTTTGTAGATTCAACGTGTTATAAATATTTTGAAATCACTGCGAAACTTAAAAATGGCGATACCTTAGACCGGTCGACCTGGGGAACATTTCTTTCTGACAAAGCCATTAAGGATTATATGGCTGATCAGGGTGTAGATGACCAGTATTTTGAGTCCTATCGTAAGAATATGCAAATCGTGTATATGCCACAAAATGCCGATCGGTTGAAGAAACGACTTGCTGATCCAGCTTCCTATTGGCTTACCTATATGATTAATCAGTATAAAATCAACGAGGAGGATATGAAAGCATATCTTAAAAAAATTGATGCAAATCCTAAGTCTTACTTCGAAACCTCTTATCAATATGCCTATTCGGCGCTTCCAAAAACTTCCCATAAAACGCTGCCAGATCTGAAAGTAGCTATTATTCCTATTCATAATGATGCACATGCGCAGGAAGATCTGATCATTTACACGCTGCTCTGTGCTTTCAAAAATGATCAGAATAAAATGGGTGCATTGGGCGGACATGAACTTCACCATATGCTTCGCCCTCAACCAAAATTTAATATAGAGCCACGAGATGAAAGTGCTGTAATGGCGATGTACAGGATACTCAATGAGGGGGCAGCGGATATGGTAGATAAAAAATATATGACTGATACCGCAACTAAGTTATTGCCTAGCCAAAGATACTTCCAGGAATTTTTTGACCAGGGCAAGAAAATACTTCCACGAATGGATTCTCTGTTTCAGCAGGGTGCAGCTAGTTGGAAAAATTTGCGCACCAGAGATTACTTTAAGGGAACACCGTTTTCAAGTGGTCATGTTCCCGGGACATACCTATCACATTATATTGAAAAAAATGGCCTCAAAAGTAAACTTTTAAAATCACTCGATGATCCTTTCTCATTTTTTTTAATTTATGACCAAGCGTCCAGACGAGACAAAGATAAGCCTTACCGTTTCTCAGCAGCAGCAATAAAAAACATCAAAAATCTGAGGGCTAAGTACATTAAAAGTATCTAGCTTTTTTCAGCGAGGGATTACGAAGAACAAAATTTGATCAGGTGATATGGACAGCGAGATATCTCCTATGGAATGTACTTTCTGATGGTCAATATAAGCATCAGCGCTATCGTTATTTTCGTAGTGATCGTGATGATGAGTACTGGAAATAATAGCATTATTTTTTTGGATGATATTATATTGCCCTATCTGCAGCCACGATATATCAATTGTATA
>SEDB01000703.1 GCA_004210715.1 Pedobacter sp. | reverse complement strand
TTTGCTTCATTTTCTGAAATACCAATCCTCGCTAATTGCGGATCAGTAAACATGCAATACGGAACCGGCCGATCTTTGGTGGAAAGCTTGGTTTTCTCTACCAAATTACGATAAACAATAGTATAATCGTTATAGGCTATATGAGTAAATGCTGGCCCACCTTTTACATCGCCCAAAGCATAAATACCTTTAATGTTGGTTTCTAATTTTTCATTTACGACTATATGACCAGCTTCGTCCTTTTTAATTCCGGCATATGATAATCCTAATTCATCTGTTTGTGCTTTCCGGCCAGCAGCCACAAGAATATGAGAACAATTTATTTTTCGTGAGCCAGATTTATCCTTAATTTCTACCGCCAACCCATTTTTGGTTTTCTTTACTTCTTCAATTTTAACCGATGTTAGAACATTAATTTTCTCATTGGCTAAGATCTTACAAATTTCATCGGTAATTTCCTGATCTTCCCTGGCAAGAACATGAGTTGCCTTTTCTAGAATAGTAATTTTACTCCCAAAACGAGCAAACATCTGTCCGAACTCTAAACCTATATAATTACCACCTATAATGATCAGATGTTCCGGAACCTCATCAATATCTAAAATCGACGTTGAGGTAAGGTAATCCACTTCTTTCAATCCTTTAATGTCAGGAATGATCGTTTTTGCGCCAGTATTAATGAAAATCAGATCTGCACTTAAATTCTCTACTTTACCATCTGTCATTTCTACTTTTAACTCCTTAGCTCCGGTGAAAGAAGCATTACCCAAAAATAAGGTTAACCCTTTTGTGCCTTTAATTCCTTTTTCGGCTGAAGCCTGAAACAAATCAACTATTTCGTTGGCGTACAGCCATCAATAATACAAGTTCCACCAACCATTCTTTTTTCAATAATTGCGGTTTTCATTCCAGCCTCAGCTAATTTTTTAGCCAAGGGAGTTCCTGCTTGTCCTGCTCCAATAATGATGGCGTCGTAGTGTTTCATATTTGTTTTTTACAGAAATAAAACTAGAAAAGTTAATCATTGTTTGTTTTGAAATATATTAAAGTTTTAAACGCTTCTGCTGCGTACTTTTAAGTGCCCAATAAATTAGCACCGGTTGAAAAAACAAACGCATTAATCTTTTTTGATCGGTATCTAAACCAAAACCATCTCGTTTATTTACATATTGGGAAATATTGCCGGGAAAAACGGCTACAAATAATGATGCCGCCAATACGCCAACTATAAGTCTGTATTTTTTAGGTGCCAGAACCAATGAGGCGCCCATTGCAATTTCAACAAAACCCGAATAAAATACAGTATCATCTTTTTTCAAGGGAACCCAATCTGGCACCTGTGCCTGAAATTCTTTCCTTGCAAAAGTTAAGTGACCAATACCAGCAATGATTAATCCTGTACCCAGTAAAACCCTGGCAATGTTTTGTGCAGTGTGCTTTTTCATAACTTTAAAACACATTTTTGCTCAAAAAGGTTTCTAACAGAAGAAGTTAGTAAAATTAACATTTGTAGAAAACTTTTTGCATTTCACTAATGTTATCATTCTGAAATTAGACAGCTCAACACACAACAACATGAACCAAATTCTTACCCACGAAGACTATAGATTAGTTATTCAAAAAATCCAGCAATTATCTGAAATTAAAAATACACACTCGATCTTCATTCCCGAAAT
>SEDB01000702.1 GCA_004210715.1 Pedobacter sp. | reverse complement strand
AGCTTTATTGATTTGCTTGCTTTTGATATCTCAAATATGAACAGCATTAAACAAGTTAAAAGGGTAAATGATGTTTTTAAGCAGGTTTATTCTGCTGGTGTTCAAAAATATCTATACTACACTAAAGATACAGTGGTAAAGAAACAGGTTTACAAGGGAGGTGTCATTAATGATATTGCAGCCTATTCCAGTTCATCTTCTCAGAGCGGTTCTTCTGGTCAGGGCGGCTCGATGGCAAGATTTACTTTAATGAACGATTACCTTTATACGGTTGGCATATTTGAGTTAGGCTTGTTTGATGTGAAAAATGCTTCAAATCCATCATTTATAAAATCAATAAATTTAGGTTGGGGAGTTGAAACAATTTTTCCTTACGACAACAAATTGTTTATCGGTACCAATACAGGGATGCACATTTTTAGTGCGGCTGATGCTGCTAATCCAGTTAAACTTTCTACTTACAGCCATATTTTTGCCTGCGATCCTGTGGTTGTACAAGGCAAATACGCGTATGTAACCTTGCGTACGGGTACTACATGCAGACAAGCAAGCAATCAATTGGAAGTGGTGGATATTGAAGATCCAACCAAACCTAAACAAGTTGCTGTTTTTCCGATGCAAAACCCTCACGGCTTAAGTGTTAGCGGTAATAATTTATTCTTATGTGAAGGTAGTTTTGGTATAAAAAGCTTTAATATTAGTGATAATAAGACAATTGGAAATAATCTATTGCAGCATTTGCAGAATGTAAAAAGTTTTGATGTGATCGCCGGACCAAAATCATTGATTGTAACTGGCGAGGATGGAGTTTATCAATTTAACCATAGCAACGCTTCCAACTTAAGGCAATTGAGTATAATTAAAGTTCAAAAATAGATTCAATATTTTTTGAGAATTCAATTTTTACAACCTTTTCTCATTATAATCTAAACTATTTCTATATTTAAGACGTAAATACCATTCTATTCAATTAGAATGGTATTTTTGTTTTCAACATGAGCGACACTAAAAAAACTTCCCTTACAAAAGCTATAGGACAAAAGAGTACAACACTAGAGGCAGAAATGTCTTTC
>SEDB01000701.1 GCA_004210715.1 Pedobacter sp. | reverse complement strand
CAGTCTGTAACCGCCTGAACGTAGGCACTGGAACAGATTTCATTATTGAAACTTTCCAGATCAACTACCAGGTTATTTTCCTCAATAAAGTATTTCGTGATTTCCTCTCCCTGGTTATTATAATAGCAAACGCGTAGAACTCCATCTACGATAAAACCCACCTGGCGGGCAATTTTTCCAGCTTCAGAAAAATATTCATCTTTTTTAAGTTCAAGCGTTATCGATTTACTGGCAATAAAATCTATTTGTTGCGGATTCAGATTTCCAAACCTTAAGATGAAGGCAAATAATTCTTTCATGCGCACAAGGTAGCTAAAGAAATATTTAAAGGATTTGCCATTTGGTAAAAAATGGGTTTTTAGTTTTTTGGTTGGTTAGTTTTTTGGTTTTTTAGGCTAAAGTACACAACCTTTGTCTATCCAGATCTTTTTTTGTGATCACCACCCAAACCACGAACCAATCAACCATCCAACGAGAAACTAATCCTCAATGGCTTCAATGCCCTGATCTTTGAGTTGCGCCAAAGCTGCTTTCATGGTTTCAATCTGTGCCTGAGGATGTCCATGCCAGATGGTGATCTCAGCAATCACTTTAAATGGTTCTTTTGAACGATATGATTTCGTCGGATTACCGGGGAATTTTTTATCGGTCAGATTGGGATCATCCTCAATAGCGCCAGTAGGCTCAACCACATAAATTCTTTCCTTGGCATTGCCTAAAGCAAGTTCTGCCCCCCAAATAGCAGCATCTAAAGTTGAAGATAGGTAAATATATTTTGCTGCTTTTTGTTGGCCGTAATTTGAATTAATGCCCACGGTAATTAAATCTCCTGGTTTTAGATCAGCTTTGGTGCCATGAAAATAAGCCTGGGCAAAAGGACTGTGAATGGTTGTTGATTCAGTTTTCATACTGTTTTTTTAAGAAAAACTTGAAATTATCGTCTTCGCGAAATATGTTCGTGTACCCATTTTGCCTCCTCATCAGGGCTTGTTTTTTCCAGGGTACTGCTTACTCTGCTAAAGGTTGCCTGGGGAAAATCATAGGGTTTGCTATCTTCAAAATAGGGACCAACCACACC
>SEDB01000700.1 GCA_004210715.1 Pedobacter sp. | reverse complement strand
CTAGTAATTTTGGTATAATCGGTACGGTTAATTTTCTCGGAAACTGTACCAAACTTTATAAAATTTTTATTTAAGGCGCTAAATGTTCTTAGCGTATCTTTTGTATTTGCAGTCGCTGATGGAGCAGGCTCTGCTACCGAAGGCTTATCATCGTTTTCATTACCCAATACATTGTCAAATGCATCTTTAACGGCTTGCACCACATCATCAAATTTCCCAGCCATGCTTTCAGCTATGTTGCTGTACTTTATTAGATTGTTTAGGTAGTAAAGCATCAGGTTTCGCCAGGCTAAATACTGCGAATCTAAATCTGGGTAGCTGCAATTGCTAACAACCTGACCACCAACACCCATATATATAGACCGAACCTTAAATGGTAAATTGAACCTGCGTTGCAAATTTTTTTTTACCAATACTTTGCCACTTTTCTTTACTTGGTGTAGCCAAAACAGCATTTTTACTTTTACTTTCTTTCGGATCTAAATAGCCATTCAGCATCGTAATCGTTCTTCCGAAAACAGACACTACTTTTTTGCTCCAATTATTATGATCATTAAAAAGCGGTGAATATTCAAATTCCTGGCGATGAATGGATGGCGGACAAGCTACGGAACCTAACATCAAATGCATAGGGAAAGCATCGGCATTTGGTAAAACCGAGCTATTTAAATGCATAGCTGCACAGCGAAGTTCTTCATAAGATTTTACAATATCTTCAAATGCATCATATAAATACTGAAAACCAAAAGCGGTTCCGTTTAGATACTTTTCAGCATAATCAATTAATTTACCTTCCCATTCTAAATTAATTGAACCGAAATCAACATTCGAAAAATTTCTTTGCAGCAGCGGAAGTTCTTTATAAACAACCTCCAGTTGTTTTAACAAATTGCCCAAGATTGCTGCAATCGGGCTTAAGTAACTATTTATCAAATCGGCATAATTTTTGGCTTCAACAGCTGTTATCAGCGCCCTTGGATAATCAATTGTTTCTAATTGATACAAGGCAGGATACATTGCACCGCCTTTATTTGCATTAGTGCCATTTATTTTGTTTAAATCATCTTTGCTGATGAGTAGTTTCCTAACTGTAAAAGTCTTCTCAACCCCTAAATCATCGCAACTTTTGCCCAAGCAGCTTTGGAGGTTTTTCGTTGCAGGTTCTAAAAAAAGCAGTACAATATAGTTACTCAAAATCAAGCTTGAGTCTAATGGTTTTGCACCAATATTAACTGAATTTTCGGCTGTTACCAACTCAATTAGAAGGACATCATTGCCTGTTGCATCCATGAAATATGGATAAATTAATCCTTCCGGCAATTTATATTCCTTGTAGTGGGTTAAAGTACATTCGTCCAAAGAGATTAAAAAACCCCAGGAGGTAACTCCTACACCTTTAGTAACATTAACAACATTTGTATTCATATTTACTTCAAGTCCGTAAGCTATTCCACGGCCTATTAACCTGGTTCTGGTTAGCCT
>SEDB01000699.1 GCA_004210715.1 Pedobacter sp. | reverse complement strand
TCTTTTAAAACTCTTTTTTCCATGATTATGCTTTGGATTTTGCAACAGTTAACGCCTCAATAATTGTATTTGGAGCCATTTGAAGTTTGAAATCATTTTCTCCAAATCCTTTTGCATCAGTCATGGCTAATTTCGCAGCTTGCTCAAAGTTTTCAACGGTTGCTTCTTTGCCCTTTAGGAAATTTTCTGATGCCGTTAATCTCCAGGGCTTGTGCGCTACACCACCCATTGCTAAACGAACGTCCGTAATTTTGTTGTTCGAAATCTCTAATCCGGCAGCTACAGACACTAAAGCGAAAGCATAAGATGCCCTGTCTCTAACTTTTAAATAGTAAGAGTTTTTGTTCAGATTATTTGTCGGAATTTCCAATCGGAGAATAATTTCGTCAACTTTTAAGTTATTGTCTAACTGAGGTGTATCTCCTGCAAGGCGATGAAAATCTTTAAATAAAACCTTGCGCTCACCTTTTGAGTTTGCAAGCACAACAACAGCATCTAAAGCGGTTAGCGCTACGCACATGTCACTTGGATGGACGGCAATACATGTATCTGAAGTTCCGAAAATAGCATGCATCCTATTGAATCCACGGATGGCACCACACCCAGAACCTGGCTGACGTTTGTTGCAAGGCATCTCGGTATCGTAGAAATAACCACAACGGGTTCTTTGCATCATGTTTCCGCCAACTGTTGCTACATTTCTCAACTGAGCCGAAGCACCAGCATTCAAAGCCATTGCCAGTAACGGAAGTTTTTCTTTAATCAATTCATTCTCAGCGACAGCAGTATTTGATGCCAATGCACCAATAATGATTTTATTGCCAACAAGTTCAATCTGCTTTAAAGGAACATGATTAATATCGATTAACTTTTCAGGTGCTGAAACACCTCTCTTCATTAAATCAATCAGGTTTGTTCCACCTGCAATAAACTTTGAGTTTTTATCTTTTAGCAATAATGCCAAAGCTGATTTTGTAGAAGTTGTTCTTAAGTATTGAAAGTTAATCATGCTTTGATTCCTCCTTTCGAAACTTCAACAATTGCATCAACTATGTTTGGATAAGCACCACACCTACAAATA
>SEDB01000174.1 GCA_004210715.1 Pedobacter sp. | reverse complement strand
GATAAATGAGTGAAGAATCAGACCAAAACCTAAATCCAAACGAAGAACATAAACATACGATTACCCCAATTAACGGTTTGTACGAAAACTGGTTCCTCGATTACGCTTCTTATGTAATTTTGGATAGGGCGGTTCCGCACATTCACGACGGCTTAAAACCTGTTCAGCGCCGGATTATGCACTCGCTGAAGGAAATGGACGATGGACGTTTCAATAAAGCGGCAAACGTAATTGGTAATACGATGAAGTATCATCCACATGGTGATGCTTCAATTGGGGATGCGATGGTGCAAATTGGTCAGAAAGATTTGCTGATTGACATGCAGGGTAACTGGGGCGACCCAATTACCGGCGATAGTGCGGCGGCACCACGTTATATTGAGGCTAGATTATCAAAATTTGCAAATGAGGTAGTTTTTAACCCTGATACCACAGAATGGCAGTTGAGTTACGATGGACGTAACAACGAACCGATTACATTACCTATAAAATTTCCTTTGTTGTTGGCGCAAGGGGCAGAAGGTATTGCAGTTGGTTTGGCTACCAAAGTAATGCCTCACAATTTTATCGAACTTCTAGATGCGTCTATTGATTCATTGAAAGGTGTTCGGCCAAATATTTTACCCGATTTTTTTACGGGTGGTGCAGCTGATTTCTCGAATTACAACGAAGGTCAGCGTGGTGGGAAAATTCGCGTTCGTGCTAAGATTACCGAAAAAGATAAAAAGACTTTGGTAATTACTGAAGTGCCGTACAGTACCACAACCAGTTCGATTATTGATAGTATTTTGGCCGCAAATGATAAGGGCAAAATCAAAATCAAGAAAATTGAAGACAGTACAGCCGCCCATGTGGAGATTATTGTGCATTTGGCACCGGGTATTTCGCCCGATGTGACCATTGATGCACTTTACGCTTTCACGGCTTGCGAAGTTTCGATATCGCCAAATACTTGTATTATTCAAGGCGATAAACCACACTTTATGAGTGTGAACGACATCCTGATAGAAAATACAAAACACACAAAATACCTATTAAAAAGAGAACTCGAAATTCGTTTGCACGAGTTGCAGGAGAAAATTTTCTTTAGTTCACTACTTAAAATATTTATTCAGGAGGGCATGTACAAAAATCCTGAATATGAAAATTCTTCCAACTTTGATACTGTTGTAGAGGTTTTGCATTTATTGTTCGATCCTTTTAAACCGTCGCTTTATCGCGAAATTTTACCAGAGGATTTTAAAAAGCTAATCGATAAGCCGATGAGTAGCATCACACGTTTTGATGTAAAAAAGGCAGATGAGCAAATGAAAAACCTGGAAGATGAAATCAAGGTGGTTAAAAATCACTTGAAACATTTAACCGATTATGCAATTGCCTGGTTTCAACGATTGAAAGATAAATATGGCAAGGGACGCGAGCGTAGAACCGAAATCCGCCTTTTTGATCGTGTTGAAGCATCGAAAGTGGCTTTGGCTAACGTAAAGTTGTACATGAACCGCGAAGATGGATTTATTGGGACGGGCTTGCGTAAGGATGAATTTATTGCCGATTGTTCTGATATTGATGAGGTAATTGTTTTCCGTGAAGATGGGAAATGTATTATAACCAAGGTTGCCGATAAAACTTTTGTGGGCAAGGGCATCATCCATGCCCAGGTTTTCAAGAAAAACGATGAGCGAACGATTTACAATATGGTCTATAAAGATGGTTCTTCGGGCACATCTTACATTAAACGTTTCGCAGTTGTTGGTGTAACTCGCGATAAGGAATACGATTTAACTAAAGGCTCAAAAGGATCGAAGGTTTTATATTTTACCGCTAATCCGAATGGCGAGGCTGAAGTAGTGAATGTGGCGTTGAAACCGCATTCTAAATTACGTAAACTCCAATTCGACCATGATTTTGCTGAAGTGGCGATTAAAGGTCGTGGCTCGCAGGGAAATATCATTTCGAAATATCCGGTCAAGAAAATTATTCTGAAAAGTAAAGGTGTTTCTACGCTATCGGGATTGAAAATTTGGTATGATGATTTGCTTAAACGCTTGAATGTTGATGGCAGAGGTAAATACCTTGGCGAGTTTGATGGCGATGATAGAATTTTGCAAGTGCATAAAGATGGTTATTATGAATTAAGCTCTTTTGAGTTAAGTAACCATTTTGACGACGGCTTAATTTTAATCGAAAAGTTTGATGCTGAAAAGGTTTTTGCTGCGGTTCATTTCGATGGAAAAGCACAAAATTATTTCATCAAACGTTTCAATTTTGAGCTGCAATCCAATGGTAAAAAAGTTATTTTCATTAGCGAGGAGCCAAAATCAAGATTGTTGTTTTTAACTGCTCATCCAGATGCTAAAGTAATGGTTGATGTTTTGAAAGGCAAAACACAAACTCCTGAAACATTGGATTTAGTTTTGGCCGAACTGATCGATGTGAAGGGATTGAAAGCCAATGGGAATCGTTTATCGCCTCATGATGTGCAGAAAGTGATACTGGAAGAACCAGAAATTGAGATTGATGAAAGTGATGAACATGAAGATGGCGGAGGAGGTGAAACTTCTGGCGAAGATGAAATTATAGAACAGGATGAAATGTTAGCAGAACCAGCTGGCAACCAAGTAAAACCGGAAAAGGTTGAAGAAAAGCCTGTTGAGGAAAAACCAAAACCGAAATTTGAGCGGAATGCTGAGCCTGTAATTCAGGAAAAACCAGTTGTGGAAGAAAAACCTGTTGCTGAAAGGCCAGCTGCTGAAAAACCTGTTGAGGTACCGAAACCAATGCCTGCTAAAAAGGAAGAACCAAAAATTCAGGAAAAGCCTAAAGACGAAAAGCCAGCAAAGAAAGTCGATTTTGAAATTACCAATCCAAATGATATAGAAATTGATGATAAAGGACAATTAGGGTTGTTTTAGCAGGTTTTCAAACCCGCTTTCTTGTCATTCTGAGCAACAAAGAATCTTCAATAGATTAATCCTGTCTTGAAAGACTTAACTACTATTTGGCAGTGGATTGTTTTAAGATCATACTCCATCGCTTGGAGATTCTTCACTGCGTTCAGAATGACAGCGGAAATAAAATTAAATTTTTTCAATATAAAAACTATATTTGTCGCACTCAAAGGGGTGCTTTTTGAATCTAGCAATGTCTGTTGCAATCAAAAGGCTGAGATTACACCCATTTTAAGTAGAAAGTGAAAGGTGAAAAGTTTTTAATTAATACTTTCAACTTTGAACCAAGAATTTTCAACTTAAATGCACCTGATTCGGATAATGCCGGCGTAGGGAAGAGGTTAAATTTACAATGCTGTTTCGCCCTGAAAGCAGTTTTCAATTATTTTTTATCGGTCGAGAGGCATAAGAGTATTGTAAATGAATTTTCAAGAGTGGTTCAGGCTTTTTCAAGAGCAAATTTTAAATACTTCAGTTATTGAGTGGTTGGCTGTTGGCTTTGGTGTTACTGAAGTTTTATTTGCCAAAAGAAATAGCATTTGGTTATACCCAACGGGTATAATTTCTATTTTGTTATCTATGTTTCTCTTATTAAACGTAAAACTCTATGCCGAAATGCTGCTGAGTATTTATTATTTGGTAATGAGTGTTTATGGGTGGATAATTTGGAAAAAGCGTAAGCTAGACGCTGAAAATCAAGTTTCGTGGAGCACGAATAATGAATTGTTTATAGCGGTTTCCATTTCTATAATTGGTTTTTTTGTTTTCTTTTTTGTGTTGCGAAATCATACAGATTCTGATGTTCCATTGCTTGATGCTTTTGTTTCTTCAACAGCTTGGGCTGGAATGTGGCTTTTGGCAAAACGCAAAATAGAAAATTGGATTTTTCTGAACATATCTAATATCGTGGCAATTCCATTATTGTTTCATAAAAAACTGCCATTAATGGCGTGTTTAACTACTTTTCTCTTCGTAGTGGCCATTTTCGGATTTTTAGATTGGAAAAAAATTATTGGAAAACGGAAACTAAGAACAGCTTAAAATTGACCTTACGAGACTTAGAAAATCAAATAATTTTTTTGTGATTTCTGTGTCTCCGTAGCAAAAACACATTTATGCAAGACACATTAATACAAAACTGGCAAGAAAAAGTAAGCTCATTCGCCGCTCAATCTGAAGAGGTGGGGAAGCTGCACCCAGAAATTTTAGAACTTGCCTACCAGAAGAATTGGTTTAAGCTTTTCGTACCCAAGATTTACGGCGGACCTGGGAAAAAATTACCAGAAATATTAAGATTGGAAGAAGCTTTAGCTGAGGTTGATGGAAGTTTAGGCTGGACAGTTACCCTTTGCGCTGGTGCAGCATGGTTTGCTGGGTTCTTAAATCCGGAATTGGCGAATGAAATTTTTGCTGATAGAACAGTTTGTTTTGCAGGCAGTGGTGCTGTAGGTGGAACAGCTACAAAAACTGCAAACGGGTATTTAATAAATGGTCATTGGAAATACGCAAGCGGTGCTTTACATGCCACAGTTTTTACCGCAAATTGTACCCTTAAAAATCAAGATGGATCTGATTTACTTGATGCCGATGGAAATCCAGAAATTAAATCATTCATCCTTAAAAAAGAAGAAGTTGAAATTCTCGCTGGCTGGTCGTATTTTGGATTAATCGCAACAGGGAGTCACGCTTTCGAAGTACATGATTTAATTGTTCCGGAGAACAGGACATTTAAAATAAACGATACTATAGAGGTGGCTGATGAAGGATTTGATTATCCTTTTTTGCAGCTTGCCGAAACCACACTGGCTGTAAATAGTTTAGGCATGGCCAATCATTTTGTAAGGCTGGTTGAGGAGGCATTCTTTTCCAGATCAGGATTAAAGAGATACAATGATAAGCAGATCCAATATTTCAATCAGGAGCTCAATCAATGCAAAGCAGAGATGCAAAATTTAAAGATC
The DNA here is from genome assembly GCA_004210715.1 of Pedobacter sp. GTDB lineage: Bacteria > Bacteroidota > Bacteroidia > Sphingobacteriales > Sphingobacteriaceae > Pedobacter. Next base: position 369 of record SEDB01000174.1, on the reverse strand, counting down.
AGCTTTTATAAAAGCTTTGATCAATCGTGGCAGCAGTTAACCGAAAAGGGTCAAATTGCCGAAGATAAACTTGTAGAGGTAAGCCTGATGAGTCGAAAACTTGCTCATGTATGTAGAAAAGCTACAGATACCCTTTTCCCTTACTGTGGTTTGGAAGCTGCGAAGAAAGAATCAGAACTTAATAGAGTTTGGAGAGATATGCACACAGCAAGTCAGCATGCTTTGCTTACATTCCTAAGCTAATTATTCTAAAAGCTCAGGTTTAATCTTTTCTTTAAAATCGATAGCAAACTGATTTAATTTAGGTTGAATCACGAATGAGCAGTAGGGTTTGCTCTGGTTATGGTTATAATAATCCTGATGATAATC
>SEDB01000698.1 GCA_004210715.1 Pedobacter sp. | reverse complement strand
CCTAAAACGTACATTAATTTGGTAACAGCGGCCTCAAAAGTAACATCATAGCCACTAATGATACCCATTTTTAATAACTCGCGACTGGTTTCATATCGACCCAATTGCACTGAACCTTTCTTACATTGAGAGATATCCAAAATAATTTTACCATTTAATATCGCTTGGCGAAGACTATCCAAAAACCATTGGGCGGTTGAGGTATTGCCAGAGCCGAATGTTTCCAAAATAATCGCATCAACCTTTGAATCTGTAATTGCAGATACTGCCTGAGGAGTTATTCCTGGATATAATTTCAATACGCCAATATTAGAATTGAAATTGGTATGAAGTGTTAATTTACCCTCTGGAGCTTTCATGACATAGTTGGTATGAAATTGTAGATGCACACCCGCCTCAGCTAAAACAGGATAGTTTGGCGAACGGAAAGCCTCGAACTTTTCACTGTTGTATTTTATTGATCTATTCCCTCTGAACAATTGTGCATCAAAATAAATACAAACTTCAGGGAACAGTGATTTACCATTTTCTTTTGTTGCGGCGATTTCTAAAGCAGTAATTAAATTCTCTTTCGCATCTGTTCTGATCTCACCAATTGGTAATTGCGAACCCGTTAAAACCACGGCTTTATCCAAATTTTCTAACATGAAACTTAATGCAGATGCTGTAAAAGCCATGGTATCCGATCCATGAAGAATGACAAAACCATCATATTGATCATAGTTATCTCGGATCAATTCAGCTAGAGTTTTCCATATTTCAGGATCCATATTAGATGAATCCAAAACAGGATCAAAAGAATGTACATCCAATTCATAATCTAAACGACTCAATTCGGGAACATTTGCTTTAATCTGCTCGAAATCAAAAGGAATTAACATCCCATTGCTAGGGTCGTTTACCATACCGATGGTACCACCGGTATAAATTATTAGGATCTTGGTCATTTGGTTGGTTGGTTGCTCAACGCAAAGAAAGCAAAAAAATATAAATGATTTGGGATAATTTTAATATTGATAATTATTTAACATAAATCAGTATTTATTTTACGAAATCGATAATATAAATAATTAAAAATGAAA
>SEDB01000697.1 GCA_004210715.1 Pedobacter sp. | reverse complement strand
TTTTTCAACTCCCTTTTCACTGTTGAGTAGCTGATAAGCTTTTGCTCTATGTCGCCTCAGATTTTCGTTAACCTCTATAATCCTATTTCCCTGAGATTTGTGGCAGGCTCCATTGAGTGGACAGGTAGCGCAGTTTTTTGCCTGGTACCTTTTGCTGGTCTGCTCAAACCCGGTACTTGTTTTTCGTTTGCTATCGCCGATATAATTCATCTTTTGGCCCATTGGACATATATAGCAGTCCTGCTCCGGATTGTAGAACAGTCCCTCCTGGGCAAATGGTTTCTTCTTGTTGTGGGTTTCACTTTGCTCCTTATCGAACATGCCATATTTTACGTAAGCTTCAATCTGACAAGCTTCCATGATCTCATAATTTTCCTCGCTTCCATATCCTGCATCTGCGGTAATGGTCTTCAGAGTTTTACCAAAACTAGCCTCATGTTGCTCGATATGTTCTTTTAAAGTAGTGGTATCGGTGGGGTTCGGGTGAATGGTGTAATTTACGATGAACTGGTTTGAGGTTGATATCTGCACATTGTAACCTGGTTTGAGCTGACCATTTTGCATGTGGTCTTCCTTCATCCGCATGAAAGTCGCATCGGTATCGGTTTTACTAAAGCTGTTCCGTTCCCCTAGGATTTCTTCTTTACGCTCATATTCTGCTATCTTTTCCGGATATTCCCTGGTTATATACCTCAGCTTCGCTTTGACTTTTTTGTCCAGATCTGTTTTTTCTGCCAATACTGCATTGAGCGTATCCACGGTCTGCTGTACCTTTTCTGTATCTATATCGGTAAAATCCGGCGGTTCGGGCAAGCCATCTTCTACTTTGGCAACACTTTGGGCATATTGCCAGATTTCACTCAAGGCTTTCTTCATCTTCTCCTTATTGGTCTGGATGGCTTTTTTCCACACAAAGGTATACTTGTTGGCATTGGCCTCTATCTTGGTACCATCAGTATAAACATCTTCAATGCTCAAAAGGCCTTCTGCAGCCAAAAGTTTTACCACCTCCTCAAATACACTGCGAAGTGCATCCTTAAGCCGCACGCCACGAAAACGGTTGATGGTATTGTGGTCGGGATA
>SEDB01000696.1 GCA_004210715.1 Pedobacter sp. | reverse complement strand
TAAAACAATCCTTCAAATGGCTTTATGGCGGTTTAAGCCATCCTGTAGATTTCATCCGTTGGTATATGCCCGATATTGAAGAGGTAATGGGCTATGGTATGTTAAGCAGCAACGGTTTAAAAGCTGGGATAAAAAATGTTGATACCATGCACTTTATTTTTAAAGCAAAAGATGGAAGAATTGCGAGAGTAAGTGGAGCATACACAGGACCAACGCAGCCTGCAAGCCGCGACAGTGGAATGAGTTGCATTCTCCGTGGAACGGAAGGCGCTAGTCAGGCTGATTACCATGAATTGCGTTATTCTGTTACTACAAAAACAGGTGAAGAAAAAATTATTACCTGGGGCGATTCAACCTTAAAACATTACTTCCGTTTTGAAGGGCAAAGTCATCATGCGGGTGAATACCAAAATTACCTGGAGTATTTTGCAGATAGCATCAATAATAAATTTACCGCTTATCCTGATTTAAAAGAGGGAATTGGAACGGTTGCACTATTGCAAGCTATGGATAAATCAATGGAAATCGGTTTGCCGGTAAAAATTGATGAGATTTTGAAAGCCAATAATATTACAAGGGAATCGATAGGATTGTAATTTTTGGTGTGTGAATACACGCACCGAGGCAATGGCATACGCGGAATATTAGCCACAGATAGAAAGGATTAACACAGATAACAATTTAATCAGTGTTTATCTGTACTAATCTGTGGCGAACTGAAAAACAGATCAAACTAACCAAATAAATCAATGGGAAACATTTTAGAACGTTTAACTAATTTAGATTACTTTATAGTCGTCGCGTACCTTGTTATTTTAATTATCATCGGGTATCGAGCCAGTTTCTCTAAGAAGGAAGGAGAAGATGAAACTTTATTCTTAGCTAATAAATCCCTAAACTGGTCGAGCATTGGTTTTAATATGTGGGGTACCAATGTTGGTCCATCGATGCTCCTGGCATTTGCCAGTATTGGTTACAGTACAGGCATTGTTGCTGTAAATTTCGATTGGTATGCTTTTATATTTTTGTTTTTGTTGGCGATAGTTTTCGCACCGAAGTATCTAGCTGCAAAAGTAAGTACCAT
>SEDB01000173.1 GCA_004210715.1 Pedobacter sp. | reverse complement strand
CCCATTGATTACGCTTCTATAGCCGTCAAAAATCTATCAGATTCCAGTACAGTTGGTGCAGTAAGTACTACAGAAGATGGGAAATTCATTTTGAAAGGTTTAAAACCTGGTAACTACCGGCTTTATGCGGCTTTTTTAGGTTTAAAAAACACAACCAAAGATTTCGCGATCACAGTTGATAAACCAGCCGCAAATATTGGCGACATTATTTTGGAAGGTGGTGTGATTGATCTTCAGACCGTAGAAATAAAAGCAGAAATTCCACCCATCGTGGTTAAGAAAGATACTCTGGAATTTAATGCCAGTTCTTTCAAAGTGGTGGAGAATGCAGTTGTTGAAGATTTGCTTAAAAAACTCCCTGGCGTAGAAGTAGACAAAGCTGGAACCGTTAAAGCACAGGGCGAAACCATTACTAAAGTTCGGGTAGATGGAAAAGAATTTTTCGGCAATGATCCACTATTGGCGACAAAAAATCTTCCGGCGGATATGATTGATAAAATCCAGATCATTGATGAGCTTTCTGATCAGGCACAATTCACAGGAATTGATGATGGAACACGAACGAAAATCATCAACATTACTACCCGAAAGGATAAGAAAAATGGCTATTTCGGTAATACTACGGCAGGTTATGGTTCAGATGATCGTTATGATGTAAACGCCAATATCAACCACTTTAATCAGGATAGAAAGCTAAGTGTAATTGCCCAATTTAATAATGTGAATAAGCAAAATTTTGGTGGTGGCTTAGGAGGTGGAAACGGTGGCGGCAACGGCGGTCGTGGTGGAATCACCGATACCAAAGCCGCTGGTTTCAACTTCAACGATACTTATGCAGATCAGACCGAATTGAGTGTAAACTATTTTGTCAATAAATCAGAAAACTTAATTCTTCGAAATAGTGTTACTCAAAACTTTTTAGGCGATGTAACCACGATTTTTAATAACAACCAAACCAATAATTCAGAGCGCTTAAACCACCGCTTAGGATTTATGGTTGATACTAAAATTGATTCGCTTACTTCACTAAGAATCCAGCCGAATTTGAGTTATACCAATAATGAAGGAAATAATTTCAGTGAATACACCAGAGATTACAATACCTATAAGATCAATGGTTCGCAAATGTTAACCAATCATGGCACCAGTCCATCTATTAGTAACAACATTTTACTTCGTAAGAAATTTATGCGTCGTGGGCGCACTTTATCTTTGAATTTAAACACCAACATCAATAATAACGACAGCGAAAATTACAATAACAACCCAGAGACCAGAATTGAAGGTAATGTTACCACTCAAAAACTTACCAACCAGCTGAATGATCAGGAAAGTGAATCAATTAATCAAAATACCAGACTAGTTTATACAGAGCCGTTGAGTAAAACGTTAAGCCTTGAACTGAATTACCAGAATGGATATAACCACAATACTTCAGATCGCTTTACTTACAATTTTAATCCTGCTACATTACAATATGATTTGATTGATCAAACCTTTAGTAATTCGTATGAAAATACAATTCTGACCAATACTGCAGGTTTCAGCATCAATAAGTCAGCTAAGAAGTATAACTGGAATGCGGGTATGGCCGTTCAAAATACCGATAGAACCAATAACAATATTAGCCGCGGATTTATCCTGAAGCAAAACGTATTTAATTATACGCCCTCGGCCATGTTCAGGTATAATTTCAGCAACAGTAAAAGATTGGTTTTCAATTACCGGGGCAGAACGAATCAACCCAGTATCCAGCAATTACAACCTATTCCGAACAATACCAATACGCAAAGTATTCCAATGGGAAATCCGGATTTAAAGCCCGAGTTTGATAATACTTTGAGAATTGCTTACAATACTTTTACGGTGGGTAAAAACAGATCACTCTTTGTAAACATGAATCTTACCCAAACCTCAAATAAAATTGCGAACAGCAGTAGTTTAATTCAAAGTGGTCCTGACCAGGGGAAATTGGCCATCACTCCTGTAAATGTAAATGGAGTTTATGCAGGAAGCATCTCATCATCTTTGAGTTTGCCATTTATGACTGATAACAAACTTAACTTCCATATTAACGTATCAGGGAGTTATGATCGTGATGTAAATTTTACCAATTCACTAAAAAACATAACCAATAGTTGGTCTATTACAAATGGATATAGGTTGGTTTCTAATTTAGATAAACTTGATTTAACTGCCGGCGTTAATGGCTCTATCAATCGGGCTACTTATTCCGTTCAACCAAATTCCAATACCCGATTTTACACTTTCAGCCCCAATGTGAGTGTCAGCTATCTTTTTCCTGGCGATATTCGCTGGTCTGTTGATGCGGATTACAATCAAAACACTGGTCGCGGAGAAGCATTTGATACACATTTTACGCTAGTAAATTCTTACATCAGCAAACAGTTTTTCAAAAATCGGGGAACTTTCAAAGCTGCGGTCAACGATTTGCTGAATGAGAATCAGGGAATCAGCCGTACTGCGAATAACAATACCATCCAGGATGTAAGTTATAATGTACTCCAACGTTATTTCATGTTTTCGTTTACCTACTCACTGAACAGAATGGGCGGGAAAAACAGAATTCGAGGAAACGAAGGTGGTGAGGGTAGACGTGGAAATGGAGGTGGAGGTTTTGGTGGAGGAAGACAACGTAATTAAATCATACTTCCGTCAAAGCTGGTTTGGATAGAGAATGACGTCCTATGTTATTTGGAATAAATCTAAAGAAAGGCTAACTTGCGCTTAAATTAGCACATGAAACCATTTGTGGTTGAAATTCATTATAAAATTTTGACATGATTGGCGCCATCTGGCATTGAAATAAATTACACAGATGAAACTTTCTGATCTTAAGGTAGGAGAAAAAGGTACGATTAAATCATTTACAGATCTTGATCTTTCGGTAAAACTGATGGAAATGGGTTGCTTGCCTGGTGAAGTGGTCGAAGTGGAGCGTTTTGCACCTCTTGGCGATCCAATGGCTATTCGTGTTGCTGGTTATCAGCTTTGCTTACGTAAAAGCGAGGCCGATGTTATTATCATTCAATAAATAAGCAGGTTTGGATATTAAAGTTGCGTTAGTTGGTAATCCCAATACAGGTAAATCTACACTTTTTAACCGTTTAACCGGGTTAAATCAAAAGATAGGAAACTTTCCGGGCATTACTGTAGATAAGAAAACAGGTTCGATGAAAATGATTGATGGCAAACATGCCGAAATCATTGACCTTCCGGGAACCTATAGTTTATACCCTAAGAGTAGCGATGAAAGTATTGTTTTTCAAGTATTGGCCGATCAAAAAAACAGCTCACATCCCGACGTAATTGTACTTATCGCTGATGCCTCAAACTTAAAGCGCAATATGCTGCTATATTCGCAGGTTGCAGATTTGGGCATTCCTATGATTTTGGCGTTGAATATGATCGATCTAGCCGAAAAACAAGGCATTGAGGTCAATTTAGATAAGTTGGCGCAAAAACTCGGTATTCAAGTTGTTTCTATATCCGCAAGAAATAATATAGGCATTGATCGTTTAAAACAGGCCATTGCCAATACTACTAAAATAGCAACCCAGTTTCAGGATGTTGATGTAAATAGCTTAGCACCTGAAGCAATCAATGCCATCAAATCAAAGTTAAACTCGGATAATGATTATTATGCGTTGCAGGTTTTGCACCAGCATGAATATTTAAATTTCTTTTCTGATCAAGAACAGGAAGAAATTGAAACGATTGAGCAATCGCACAATTTTGAGTCTTCCAAAGTTCAGGCAGCAGAAACCGTAGCCCGCTACCGGCATTTAAGTGAAATATTAGCCGATGTGGTTACAGATCGTGGCACCGCTAAAAAGTTCTCCTTTAGCGATAAACTCGATGCCATTCTAACGCACAAAGTTTGGGGCTTTGCCATTTTTATCCTGATCCTTTTTGTGATTTTCAATGCCATTTTTGCATGGTCATCATACCCTATGGACTTAATTGAGGGAGGTTTTGGCTACCTAACTGAAGTAGGTCATCAATATCTTCCTGCAGGAATGTTTACCGATTTACTACTAGACGGAGTCATTGCCGGTTTGGGCGGAATCTTTGTTTTCATACCTCAAATTGCCATATTATTTGCTTTCATTTCGATTCTCGAAGATACGGGTTACATGGCCAGGGTTACTTTCATGATGGATAAAATCATGAGCAAAGTCGGTTTGAATGGTAAGTCCGTTGTACCAATGATCGGGAGTTTGGCTTGTGCTGTACCTTCAATTATGGCCGCAAGGAACATCGAAAACTGGAAAGACAGGATGATTACCATCATGGTTACACCATTGATTAGTTGTTCGGCAAGGCTACCGGTTTACATACTAATCATCTCTCTTATCATACCTTCAGAAAATCTGTTCGGCGTTTTTAACATGCAGGGATTAGCACTCATGGTAATGTATTTAGTAGGCCTTCTTGCTGCTGTACTTGTTGCTTGGGTAATGAAATTCATTATTAAAACCAAAGAGCGCTCTTATTTTATCATGGAATTGCCCATTTATCGCATGCCACGCTGGAAAAATGTTTTCTACACCATGTACGAGAAATCAAAAACCTTCATTATCGAAGCTGGTAAGGTAATTATTGCCATTTCCATCATCCTTTGGGTAATGGCAGCATTTGGACCCGGCGATCGCTTCGAAAAGATTGACGCCAAATACGCTTTAGCCTTAGCCGACACCACTAGAAATACCGAACACATTGAAACACTTATCGCCACTGAAAAGCTGGAAAATTCCTATGTTGGAATTTTAGGCCATTGGATTGAGCCAGCCATTCGTCCGTTAGGTTACGACTGGAAAATTGGTATTGGTTTGATCACTTCTTTTGCTGCTCGTGAGGCATTTGTAGGCACAATGGCAACCATTTATAGTGTAGATGGTGGCGATGAAGATACCTCAACCATACGAGAGCGCATGGAAGCTTCTGTAAACAGCAAAACTGGGTTACCTGTCTATACCTTTGCTACGGGCATATCTTTAATGCTCTTTTATGCTTTCGCTAATAAAATTACTTGAAGAACCAGGTTCTTCTCAACGATCAAAATTTCTTCCCGCTTTCCGTTTTACTACTCTACAGCTGAAAAAAGCTGTGGATTCGTGCTCAATGCAATCGGGTCTAAACTCAACTATTCTGCAGATATTAAAGGTTTAGCTGCATGAATTTTGGATTCATTATTTTCACGCTTAGACTTTGCCTTTCAGCTTTTCACATGAATCTTGCAACCTATAACATAAAAACCACTATCCAAGTTCAATCTGCCTTTTAATACTTTCTTCTAATGAGATAAGTGTCTCAGTACGTTGAATACCATTTACAGCCTGTATTTCTTCATTCAACACATGACGTAAATGATTCGTATCTCTACAAATAATCTTTGCAAACATGCTGTATGAGCCTGTAGTATAATGAAGTTCTACAACTTCCTTAATTTTGCTCAACTGCGCAACAGCATCTTTGTACTGTATCCCCTTTTCCAAATAAATCCCTAAAAACGCACAGATGTCGTAACCAGCCTTTTGAGGATCAATGATCAGGTGCGAGCCTTTGATAATGCCCATTTCCTGCAGCTTTTTCATTCTAACGTGGATCGTGCCACCAGAGACAATCAAATCTTTAGCTATTTCGGTATAGGGTTTAGTTGCATCCTGCATCAATTGTTTCAATATATCAATATCGAGGTTGTCAATTTCTAAATTGGAATTGTCTTTTTTAAGCATATTTTTGAATTATGATAAGCGAATTTATGAAAATTTATCAATATTATAAAAATAAAATTAAATGTTTAAAATATTTGCAAGGTATTGATTGTTCCTTTACATTTGTATCAAGCAATTAACAAAAGGAAACGTTCTTTAACAAATTGCTGAACATAATGTAGGGTGGTGAAACAGGCAGACACACCTCCTTGTCTCGGTGGCGGAGAACATGGGAAAACCAGTAATGGCTAACCACTCCTTGAAGGTGCAGTTTATTGGGTTGACCACAATTAATTTTTTGAACTGTAGCTAACTACCCCTTGAAGGTTCGACTCCTTCCCCAACAGCATTTTTTATGAATAATAAGTTAGTTAATTGAGCAATCCTGGATAGGTTGCTCTTTTTCTTTTTAAAATGATTCTATTTCCAATTTAGAATAGATCTTTAACAAGTTGTTGGTTACGAATGAGAAAAAGTTTTGACTTTTTCAAAGCAGTTGAACTTTGATCAATGTGGAATAAATACCATGGCCCTAATCTGGAAAGATAGGTGAGCAATGAAACATTTTGCTTATCTCTGATCAAGATGGAATGTTGATAGTTCCGCTGAAAACTAGGAGCTTTTATTAAACCTTTAATAAACCAAACTTATAAGCGAAAGAAACAAGGGATGCCGTATTTCTGGAGCGTGTCTTGTTAATCATCTCTCCTCGCAGTTTGTCAACAGCAGTTTCAGATAGATTAATTTTAAATGCAATTTCTTTGCTTGTAAAGCCCGAAGCTGTTAATTCCAATATTTTATGGTCTGTCTCAGTTAACCCAAGTATATTTAGTGCTGGTGTTGGTTTCTTCTTTGTAGAATTCATAAAAAGTAAATTTAAAAACTAAAGAAGCAAATAGTTATAGCTCAAAGGGGCTATAATTTTCAATCAGAATTTACTGTATTTTTATGCCTTAGTCTTTCCGGGACGATAGATTAAGGAGTGAGCGTTCTGCAGATATAGGCAGAGCGCTTTTTATCTAACCAAATACACCCTATTGAGCGCCTTCATAACTGACGGTAATAAACAAAAAAGGGAATAGATTTTTAACACCTATTCCCTTTTCTGTAATTATATTATTAACAGCTTAAACTGTCATTACATCTTTCTCTTTAGCTTCTGCGTGTTTATCAACTTTAATAATGTAAGCATCAGTAAGTTTTTGCACTTCACCTTCACCAGTTTTAATTTCATCATCAGAAACGCCTTCGCCTTTCAATTTTTGAATTTTTGTGTTGGCATCTTTACGAATATTACGAACCGTAATTCTTCCACGTTCCGCTTCTTCTTTAACCTTTTTAACAAGGTCTTTTCTACGTTCTTCTGTTAAAGGTGGCACCACCAAACGAATTACAATACCATCATTTTGAGGATTTATACCAATATTTGCAACCTGAATTGCTTTTTCAATAGCCGTTAAAAGTGATTTTTCCCAAGGCTGAATTACGATGGTTCTCGCATCAGGCGTATTAATGCTTGCCACCTGAGATAGTGCAGTAGCAGCGCCATAATAATCCACAAAAATACCATCAAGCATACCAGCGGATGCCTTACCTGCTCTGATTTTAGTTAATTCGGATTCGCAATGATCAATAGCTTTTTCCATCGAAGATTGGGCATCCATTAATTGCAATTCTATGAGTTCGTTCATAATGTGTGTATTTCTACAAAAATAATATTTTTTTTGAAGGTTACTTAACCAAAGTACCTATTGCCTCGCCATTTGCAATTTTCATAAAATTACCGTGCTTATTCATATCAAACACAATAATTGGCACCTGATTCTCTTCGCACAAAGTAAAAGCTGTCATATCCATAACATTCAAGCCTTTAGCATAAACCTCTTTAAATGAAATTTCTTCATATTTAGTCGCTAATGGATCCTTTTCAGGATCTGCAGTATAAATCCCATCAACTCTGGTTCCTTTTAATACTGCATCAGCTTTAATTTCAATCGCACGAAGTGCAGCTGCAGAATCGGTAGTAAAATATGGATTACCTGTTCCTGCACCAAAAATAACTACACGACCTTTTTCTAAGTGGCGAACAGCTCTTCTGCGAATAAACGGCTCACATATCTGCTCCATTTTAATCGCGGTAAGTAAACGGGTTTTGATACCAACTTTCTCTAGCGCATCTTGTAACGCCATAGAGTTGATCACCGTTGCTAACATACCCATATAATCTGCCTGCGCCCTATCCATTCCGCTTTTCTCGGCACTTAAACCTCTAAAAATATTTCCACCACCAATTACGATTGCGATTTCCAAACCTTTGTCGTGTACGGCTTTGATATCTTCTGCGTACTGCTTAACGCGTTCATTATCAATACCATATTGTTTATCGCCCATTAGCGATTCGCCGCTAAGCTTAAGTAGGATGCGTTTGTATTTCATGACTTCAAAAATATCAACAATTTTTTAATACCGGGCTATGCTTTTTAACAATTGATGTAAATATTTAGATTGATATTTTTTCGCCTTTAAACATTACCTCTTTTAGACTTAAGTCATCACCTAAAACCAAAAGATTGGCCTCATTACCCACTGCAATGCTTGATGTGATGTGCTCGATTCCTATTAATTGTGCTGGATATTTCGTGGCCATATTAATTGCTTCGTACAAATCGATACCACATTTTGAAACACAATTCTTTACTGCTTGGAGCATTGTTAATGATGAACCAGATAAAGTCCCATCAGGCATTACAAACTTATCGCCTTGTTTAACATGTTGATATGGACCTGTTGAGCATTCTGTAACAGCATCTGTAATTAAAAACAGGCGATCTTTTAATAGTTTTTTTGCAAATTTTATCACTTCAAAACCCACATGCTGACCGTCTGCAATGATACTCGCCTTTGCCCGATCGTGGTTAAATACCGCAGATGGAATACCTGGTTCGCGATGATGAATCGGACTCATGGCATTGAATAAATGAGTGGTGGTTTGAATTCCATTATTATACGCAGTTGTAGCCTGATCGAATGTTGCATTACTATGTCCGAGCGAAACTAAAACACCATGATCCAAAAGGTATTGAATTACATCATCATCATTGCATTCGGGCGCAATGGTCATCATTTTAATTACGCCATCGCCAAAATCTAATAACGCTTTAATTTCATCAAGAGTTGCTTTACGAACAAATTCCGGCACATGAGCACCCAAACGTTTGGGGTTTAAAAATGGACCTTCTAAATGTAAACCCAGAAAGTTTTTCGCCTGTTGGCGATATTGTTTTGCCGTTGCAATACAGGCATTGAAAACTTCTGGTGTATTGGTTGCCATACATGCCAGAAAGCCCATTGTTCCCTTTTTTAGCAAATCATTTTCCATGATAGCCAAAGACTCCAGCGTTGGCTCTGCAGAAAATAATCTTCCACCGGCACCGTAAATTTGTAAATCAATAAAACCCGGAACAACCAACACATCAGGTGAATTTTTAGATTCCGAATTTTCAATTGACACGATTTTACCATCCTGAATATTTATACTTTTTCCTTCTTGTAACGAATCGTTCTGGTAAAATTTTGCATTGAGTAGGTTTAACATAATCTGTTTTTTAAAATCCCTAATTTACTAAGTTGATAGCGGATTTTTGGTGTTTATGCAGAAACTGTAATCATAAACCCGATAGCGTGAAAACACTTTTTGTTTTACTATCTTAATAGATTGCCACGTCGTTCCTCCTCGCAATGATGATGTAGGAAAGGAAGATTTGAAACAATAGCTCCGAAGGAGTGCCTTTGGTACGGGACTGCAATTGCCGAAGAACTGCAGACCATTCGTTTTCTAAAAAAGAATAAGCATAAAAAAACCGCCCTGATATGCATCGGGCGGTTTCCACATAATTTTATAAAGGCTTATGCACCTAATTGTACACGCTTGAAAGCTGTTACAGTTAATCCTTTAGCAGTATTATCTAAGAATTTACGAACATCTACAGAACCATCTTTAACAAACTCCTGGTTTAATAAAGTACTGTCTTTGTAGAATTTGTTTAATTTACCAGCAGCGATTTTTTCAACCATTTCTTCTGGTTTGCCTTCTTGACGAATTACATCTTTAGCAATTTCGATTTCACGCTCGATAGTAGCAGGATCAACACCGTCTTTATCAACAGCAACTGGGTTCATTGCAGCAATTTGCATTGCAACATCTTTACCAGCTTCAGTAATATCTGCGCCGTTAGCACCTTCAAATACTACTAAAACGCCCATTTTACCGTTAGAGTGAACGTAAGAAACGATTTTTTCGCCAGAGATATTTGCGTATTCTTGAATAACGATTTTCTCTCCGATTTTACCAGTTAACTCAGTAATCGTTTCAGCAACTGTGCGTCCATCTTCTAAAGTAATTGCAGATAATTCTTCAGTAGTAGCTGGATTGTTAGCAACTGCTGCTGCTAAAACAGCCTGAGCTAAGTTACGGAAATCTTCAACTTTAGAAACTGGTTCAGTTTCACAAGCTAAAGCAACTAATTTACCATTTGTACCATCAGCTGAAACATTGATTGAAACCAGACCTTCAGAAGTAGCATTACCAGAACGAGCGGCAGATACTTTTTGGCCTTTTTTACGCAATAAATCAACAGCAGCTTCGAAATCGCCATTAGCTTCAACTAAAGCTTTTTTGCAATCCATCATACCAGCGCCAGTTTGTTGGCGCAATTTATTTACATCAGCGGCAGTAATTTGTACTGTAGACATTTTATTTCTTTTTTAAAATTTACAATCTTGTTATAACAATTACAGGTTACAAGTTACAAGTACCAAGTTAAACTCATGTTAAGCCAACTTAAAACCTGAAACCAGTAACCTGCAATTAAAAAATATTACTATTCTTCTGTTTTAGTTTCTTCTGATGAAGGCGCTTCAACTTCTGCTTCAGCACTTACCTTTTTAGTAGTTGGTCTTTTTTCACCAGCCGCTCTAGGCTCTTTAGCTTCAGGAGCATCAGCTGCAACTTTCGCTGCTACTGCTTCTTTTTCAGCCTCATCATCTTTTTCGCGTTTACGCTCATCTAAACCTTCTTCAATAGCTTTGATAATTACATCAGTAATTAAAGAGATTGATTTTGTAGCATCATCATTCGCTGGAATTGGGAAATCGATGTTAGAAGGATCAGA
>SEDB01000695.1 GCA_004210715.1 Pedobacter sp. | reverse complement strand
GTCCACTGACCACCTAATGAAGCTCCCCAGCTATCCTGTAGGCCAGAATTTATATTATTGATGCTGGTAGCAGCCCATTTGCTCATTCTAAAATCAGCACCGATTAACCAATGATCTGTTTCTTTAATGGAAATACCAAAGTTATGCGATAAAGGTAATGTTAAGTTCGACCTGCCATTATCAACTGAACTTAAAGTATCAATCGCAATGTTCTCCAATCCGTTTGCATCTCTGGTATATTGAGTAGCATAGAAGGTTTGTGTTGAATTCAGCTTACCTGAATTACTGCCTGAGTAACCCAATGTCATTGAAGTTTTCTTTCCGATATTAAAATCGTATTGAATACCATATGAATAAGTTAAACCACCGACACTATTTTTGTTTTGAAGTTTCGCATTGTAAGCACCTACACTAGCATATTCAGTTGCTCTGGTGGTTTGAAGATTTCCAAAAATGTATTCTGCATTTGCACCAATTCTTAAATGATCTCCGATGCGGTATCCATATCCAATGTAAGCTTTTGATAAACCTCCTTCTCCTTCATAAAGTTGATCAACACTCATTGTATCAATTTTAACCGTGTTTCTGTAAGAATAACCCAAATCTGAATAGGGAAGAATACCAAAACTCAGTGCTGATCTTCTGCTAACCGGTATGGCGAAAGCTAAATGACTAAAAGTAGAGTTGAAACTTGTTTGAGTTAAACTATTACGTGTTAAACTGGTTAAGCCAGCACTCATGCCCACATCAATTGTGGTTAATGTGATTGCAGAATACGAAGCCGGATTTTGCATATTGATGTTATTGAATCCTGTAACGGAATTCACAGCAGCAGAAATACCTCCCATTGCCCTAAATTGTGGCAATAATGAGCCTTTGATATTTCCAAGCCCAAATCTTGAATAAGGTGATGATGTGGTAACCTGTGCCTGAGCACCTAAACCACAAACTAGAACGAGTATGGCCGCAATATAATTTATTCTTCTGTACATTTTAATCTGCAATAGCTTCATTTAATCCTTTTAATACGATATAGGGATCTTGTATAATTTGAGGGGCAAAGATGCTGTTTTGTAATTGCTTAA
>SEDB01000694.1 GCA_004210715.1 Pedobacter sp. | reverse complement strand
GTTGAAGATTTTGTAGATGAAGATACAGGTGAGGTAGTTTCTATCGACCGTAATGAAGTGATTCTTGAAAGAGAAACCGTTTTAGAAGACGAACACATTGATATGGTTATCGAAGCTGGCGTAAAGAGCATCATCTTATCGAAAGAAGATGGTGCTAGTCAGGCAGATTATACCATTATTTATAATACATTACAAAAAGATACCTCTAACTCAGAGAAAGAAGCTGTTGAAAACATCTATCGTGCTTTGCGTAACGCAGAACCACCTGATGAGGAAACAGCTCGTGGTATCATTGATCGTTTATTCTTTTCGGATAAACGTTACGATTTAGGAGATGTTGGTCGTTACCGCATCAACCGTAAATTGAAAATGAATACCCCTGATGAGGTAAAAGTTTTAACAAAAGCAGATATTATTGCGATTGTTAAATATTTGATCAAATTGATCAACTCAAAAGAAGAAGTGGATGATATCGATCACTTATCAAACCGTCGTGTACGTACGGTAGGTGAGCAGTTGTACGCACAATTTGGTGTTGGTTTGGCCCGTATGGCTAGAACAATCCGTGAGCGTATGAACATTCGCGATAACGAAGTGTTTACACCAACTGATTTGATTAACGCTCGTACGTTGTCATCAGTAATCAACTCTTTCTTTGGTACAAATCAGTTGTCTCAGTTCATGGATCAAACGAATCCATTAGCAGAGATTACACACAAACGCCGTTTATCAGCATTAGGCCCAGGTGGTTTATCACGTGAGCGTGCTGGTTTCGAGGTACGTGACGTTCACTATACCCACTACGGTCGTTTATGTACTATTGAAACACCAGAGGGACCAAACATTGGTTTGATTTCATCACTTTGTGTGCATGCAAAAATCAATAATTTAGGTTTCATTGAAACACCATACAAACGTGTTGAAGATGGTAAGGTAGTTGTTGATTCAGACGTTATTTATTTATCTGCTGAAGATGAAGATGGTAAAACCATCGCTCAGGCAAATGCAGAATATGATGATAAAGGTAACTTTATAACACCACGCGTTAAAGCACGTTATGAGGGTGACTTCCCGATTATTGAGCC
>SEDB01000693.1 GCA_004210715.1 Pedobacter sp. | reverse complement strand
CTTTAATAATCCCCTAATGTTTCTGGTAATTGTGCCAAAGCCGCCGCCAATTGTTCATCATTTGGAGCTGTACCATGCCATTTGTGTGTACCCATCATGTAATCTACACCAGCACCCATTTGAGTACTCATTAAGTTTAAGATTGGTTTACCTTTACCAGTTAAGGTTTTAGCATAATGTAAGCCTTCAACAATAGCCTGCATATCATTCCCATCAGTATTGATTACGTGCCATCCAAAAGCTTCGAATTTTGCTTGCAAATCATCTAAAGCAAGAACTTTGTTTGTTGGTCCATCAATTTGCTGTCCGTTATAATCAACTGAGGCAATTAAATGATCAACTTTGTTGAAAGGTGCAAACATAGCCGCCTCCCAGTTTTGTCCTTCCTGTAACTCTCCATCGCCCAATAAGGCAAAAATGTAAGAATTGTCGCCATTTAACTTTTTAGCTAATGCAGCTCCGATGGCAACAGACAAACCTTGACCTAATGAACCTGAAGCAATGCGGATTCCTGGTAAGTGCTCATGTGTAGTTGGGTGGCCTTGTAATCTCGAGTCCAACTTACGGAAAGTTGCCAATTCACTTTTATCGAAATAACCAGCATGTGCTAGTGTACTGTACCATACTGGAGAAATGTGGCCGTTTGAAAGGAAAAACAAATCTTCACCTTTACCTTCCATTGTAAAGTCCGTTTTGTGGTTCAATACTTCAAAATATAAAGCGGTAAAAAAATCTGTACATCCTAGCGAAGCACCTGGGTGACCAGATTGACATCCGTGAACCATTCTTACGATATCTCGTCTGATTTGCGAAGCAATATCTTCTAGCTCTTTAATTGTATGTTTCATTAAATATGAGGTTGTTGTTACATAGCAAAGTTAATATTTTACTTGCTATATCATAATTAGTTATTGATTAAATCGAGTACTTGTTGTGTTGCATTTTTAGTGTCAACTTTTTTAACGATGTGCGAAATTTTTCCTTCGCCATCAATAATAAAAGTGGTACGGACGGTACCCATATATTTTTTACCGTACATGTTTTTCTCTGCCCATACACCATAATCATTTACAATTTTTTGGTCGGTATC
>SEDB01000692.1 GCA_004210715.1 Pedobacter sp. | reverse complement strand
TGAATTGCAGAATTCAGTGAATCATCGAATCTTTGAACGCACATTGCGCCCCCTGGTATTCCGGGGGGCATGCCTGTTCGAGCGTCATTTCACCACTCAAGCCTCGCTTGGTATTGGGCAACGCGGTCCGCCGCGTGCCTCAAATCGACCGGCTGGGTCTTCTGTCCCCTAAGCGTTGTGGAAACTATTCGCTAAAGGGTGTTCGGGAGGCTACGCCGTAAAACAACCCCATTTCTAAGGTTGACCTCGGATCAGGTAGGGATACCCGCTGAACTTAAGCATATCAATAAGCGGAGGAAAAGAAACCAACAGGGATTGCTCTAGTAACGGCGAGTGAAGCAGCAATAGCTCAAATTTGAAATCTGGCGTCTTCGACGTCCGAGTTGTAATTTGTAGAGGATGCTTCTGAGTAACCACCGACCTAAGTTCCTTGGAACAGGACGTCATAGAGGGTGAGAATCCCGTATGCGGTCGGAAAGGTGCTCTATACGTAGCTCCTTCGACGAGTCGAGTTGTTTGGGAATGCAGCTCTAAATGGGAGGTAAATTTCTTCTAAAGCTAAATATTGGCCAGAGACCGATAGCGCACAAGTAGAGTGATCGAAAGATGAAAAGCACTTTGGAAAGAGAGTTAAAAAGCACGTGAAATTGTTAAAAGGGAAGGGATTGCAACCAGACTTGCTCGCGGTGTTCCGCCGGTCTTCTGACCGGTCTACTCGCCGCGTTGCAGGCCAGCATCGTCTGGTGCCGCTGGATAAGACTTGAGGAATGTAGCTCCCTCGGGAGTGTTATAGCCTCTTGTGATGCAGCGAGCGCCGGGCGAGGTCCGCGCTTCGGCTAGGATGCTGGCGTAATGGTCGTAATCCGCCCGTCTTGAAACACG
Source organism: Pedobacter sp. (assembly GCA_004210715.1). Taxonomy (GTDB): domain Bacteria; phylum Bacteroidota; class Bacteroidia; order Sphingobacteriales; family Sphingobacteriaceae; genus Pedobacter. The sequence continues at coordinate 209 of SEDB01000692.1, read as the reverse complement.
GACCAAGGAGTCTAACATCTATGCGAGTGTTCGGGTGTCAAACCCCTACGCGTAATGAAAGTGAACGGAGGTGAGAACCGCAAGGTGCATCATCGACCGATCCTGATGTCTTCGGATGGATTTGAGTAAGAGCATAGCTGTTGGGACCCGAAAGATGGTGAACTATGCCTGAATAGGGTGAAGCCAGAGGAAACTCTGGTGGAGGCTCG
>SEDB01000172.1 GCA_004210715.1 Pedobacter sp. | reverse complement strand
TGTGTTTTGTTGCTTTTTCACTTGTTTTCACATCCTGGAAAAAGAGTAATTCTGTAGAAGAAAAAACAATCAACGCGAATATCACGCCTATAAAAAAAGCCTATTTAAATTATGCGGAACATATTTATGCTTCAGCGCATTTAAAGGAATCTGGTTTGGCATTTCCGGTTTTTGAAAAAGCATTAACTGGCTTTTATAACCTTAAAAAATCAGGACGTGTTTCCAATAGTCCTTTATTAACCATTGCAGATTTTGATCAAGCCAGTTCAAAGAAAAGATTGTACATTATTAACCTGGCCGAAGAAAATATGGTGCTAAATACCTGGGTGGCTCATGGTCAGAAAAGTGGCGATGATCAGGCAGTTACTTTCTCCAATCAAAATGATTCCTTTACCAGCAGCATTGGTTTTTACGTTACTGGCGAAGAATATCAGGGTGCTCATGGACGATCGTTAAAATTGGATGGCATGGATCCGGGATTTAATGATAATGCCCGCATGCGATCAATCGTGATTCACGGCGCTCCTTATGTAAGCGAGGGTACTATTGCTGCTTTAGGTCGTTTAGGAAGAAGTCAGGGTTGCCCGGCAGTTGCTCCAGAATTTTGTAATGAAGTCATTAATACACTCGGCTCAGGTAGCGTGTTGTTCATTAATAAATCCGAAGTGGAGTATCATTCTCCATATTTAAATGAAAACAGTGCTGCGGTATTCGCCCAGGTACCTGTTTTATTGAATTCAGATTTATCCAGCATTCATCAAGATTAAATTCTGGTAAGATGGGTATATAAAACTGCATCTAGCCCGTAAACATCTTTAACAAATTTTAGCGAACCGCTGTTGGTGTCCTTCCAGCAGGTAAAATAGCTTAAATAAACAGGCACTTTGGTCGGTAAAGCTATATCCTGGGCTTTAGGCTCATTGCTGGCCATACCTTTTTTAATCTGATCGAACTTTGTACCGGTACCAAAAAGGGCCTGGGCAAGTTCGAGCGGTTTTTCTACCCGTACACAACCATGACTAACGGCTCTTACCGTTTGATTGAAAGCAGCCTTTGCTGGTGTATCATGTAAATACACGCTGCTTTGATTATTGAAAAGAAATTTAATTTTCCCAAGTGAATTATCATCTCCTGGTCTTTGTTTAAAAGTATAGGTTTTTCCAGTTCCGGCAGCACCAAAATCTATGGTCTCCGGATCTTCAATTTTCTTCCCATTGTAGAACACATCAATGTTATTGTTGGCAAGATAGTAAGGATCTTTGGCTGCATATTTCGTGATTTCGTTGGTGGCGATACTTTCAGGGATATTCCAGACTGGATTAACCTGCACACTGTGAATCATGCTTTTGAGCTGCGGTGTCTCACGGTTAAAGGGGCGATCTTTCTTTAAATCATTCTCATCGTACTCCGTTAAAGATGGTGCCTGATTATTATTTCTGCCCTCGCCTACGCAAACTTTCATTTGCAAGGTGGGTTTTCCATGTTCAATTACCTGCAAGTTATAATCAGGAATATTTACCCAAACATATTTATTTTCTGTAGGTAGGTTTTTCCAGCGTAATCGTTCCAGGTTAACCAATAAAATTCGATTGGTTTCTTCGGCAGACAAACCTGAAGCAGCGACATGATCACGTAAAGCAGTCTGCAATAGTTTGTAATTTTCAGTTTTTGGCTGAATACTATCTAAAAAAGTAGTAATACTTTCTGTTTCAAATGGTTTTCTAAAACTAATGGAATCCGGTCTTTTTGTTGCCGTATAGTATTGTGCAAATATTCTCCTCGGACTGATTAAGCCGAATTGCATCGCGTTGCTATAATCACTTAAAGCTGCTGCTGATGTTAATTCCAAATCAATTAATGCATCATAAGCTTCGTCAGCTGTTTTGATTTCTGCTTTATTATAGATTTTTTCAAGGATTTTATTAAGTTGATCGGCTTTGAAAACAGATGGCGACAAACCATGCTCCTCAGCTTTGTTGATGATCGCTACGGCTTGTCTTAAGCCACTATCTGGCAAATGTTTCATCACCATTATGGGTTCATAATCATGTTGCGCATAAAAGGAAGATAAGAAACCAGGATTACGAAACGTTTGACGCTTAGCGGCAATTGCTGCTTTCATCTTCTCTGCGAAGGCTTCTGCGTTAATTTCTTTGAAAATCTTATTGCCCGTTTCTTTACTTAGCGCAGCACCGATATCCGATTGACTTTTTTTACAGGCCTGAAAAACAGTAACAATAAGCAGCAACAGCAAAAAAAGCCCCGATAGCTTGGAGCTGAACGTTTTTTTAGAATCCATACAGGTATAATAATGGTTTTCCTTTTTTTGTTTTTCGATTTCTGTACTGTTCTGATTTACAGGTATTAATTGTTTTTAACTTAATGATTACCGCGTTTGTAAAACTTCGCCCTATCAAAATGGTGGTGGTTGTAAAATTGATTATGGTCCAATTCCACAATCGTTTCTTCCATACGCAAGGCAGCCGGGCTACCGATTGCATTTCTGATTTCGGTTTCTGTATTTTGATCCACTTCTCCTGAAACATAATATGGAAGTGCCTTAAACTGATCGGTGTGGATGTTTGGCAGAATCACAATATCATCATGTTCATGCAAATGTGCTAACCCAATTGGGATGAGTACGCCTTTGTTTTCCAGGTCAACACCCAAATCATCAAGATCAATAATCAAATACCTTACTGCATTGTTCTGCGGATCAAACAACAAATCTCTCACCTTTCCAATCGGCGCTGCTGCTTCATTTTGAACAAGCCAGCCTTTAATGTCGGCCTCTCCCGCTGTTAATTTATAGTCGCTGTGGGCCAATTCCTGTAGTTGGCTGTAAGTATTTCCCTGGTTTTCCATGTGATGTCTTTTGCAATTTAATTCTGTTAAGACAACAATGGCTTAAGGCAAAGGTTTTATTCAGCAATGATTGGATTTGAAATGAGAAGTCTTTTTAGTTGCTGATTTTCATCGTCATCGATGGTTAATACATTTCTGATCAATTTGAAAAGATCTTCTCTGTTATTCAATTGTGCTTTAATTAAAGATAAGGTCATTTTTTCCTGCGCATCATTCAGCCCCTTAAACAAGCGGGGTTGAATGCAGTAAAGGGATTTAATCAAGTTCACGAATAATTGCTTCTGCTCAAACTCGGTTTCGGTAAATTCTGGCATGGTTTGCGAAAGCTCAAATCTCCGAATCAGTTCGCTAGCGGCATTATCTTTCACAAAATCCTTCTGTTTTTGATTCACAATTTTTTGAAGGTCTTTGATGAGTTGTTTGAAAATCGGACTTTGCGGATTAGAACCAAACAGATTAGCTGTTTCCTCCAGATCATTAAAGTGAAACAGGTTAAAATAATCCGATTCCACATAAACACTGTGGTAAAAGTTAATGGCGTTGTTATTAAAAGAAGTCAATTGTTTAAACACCTCTTTTTTATCACTATTTAAGAAGTAGTAATAAAATTTATCGCCAATTTTTTCATTCCAGCGAACAAAGGTAATGGTAAACCTAAATCTTGAGGTCGAAGCATCTACCAACTCCCGCTCAAAAATTTCGTGATCAGCCAAAAGATCTTCATATTTTATTCGGTTCCCGTTAATACTCAGCTGAAAATCATGTTTGCTGTTCAGGAGTAAAAACCATCCAAATTCCGATTTCAGGTAATTGATAAAAGCTTCACTGCTAAATGAATATGCGGTTACGCCAAATAAATTAATCAATTTTAGTCTTGTGCCCGTTGTCTTGTTGGTAGCGACTTTTTTGTTTTCATCCGAATAATAATCTTTATTGCCAGCGCTGATACTTACATCATAATTAATGTATTCATTTGCTGTTTCATCGAAAAATGTAGTGTTCCAGATAGCTGTTTGTGCAAAAGCAATAAAGGAAAAACGGCCCTTGCCTTTTTTGCCTCGAACATAAGAAGAGCGATGATCGGAGCCACGTTTTAGTGAGTCTAAAAAAGCACCAAAGGTTTGGTGGAGATTATTCAGGTTGATCCCACTTCCATTATCAATGATTTCGATGGAAGGGATAAAATCTATTTCATTCGTATCAAAAACCAGGTTAATTTTTGTGGCTCCGGCATCAAAACCATTCCATATTAATTCGGAAATGGCTTCCATGTAATCACGGGTAATTCCCGAAAATTCGACACTGTTATTGTTAATGCTGACCTTATTTTCCATGCTGCGATTGGTAAAAAAACAAATCGCAAATTACTAAATTAGTTAGTAATAAGGAGGAAAATTATCAACTTAAATATCAGCATTTGCTCATGTTTAAATCCTTCTATTATATTTAATTGTTCTGACTTTACCTCATTAACTTTGGTGGGAATGGTCCGTTGTTAGCTGGTTTTGGATACCAGTAGCTTTTTTCTCCATCCGTTTCGATGCTCTTAATAATTTCGGTAAGCATTGGTGGCCGATAACTTGCATCATAATAATACCTTTCTAAAACCGATTGATCTATGGATTGCTTGGTTTCATCATCCTGTTTGATTTCACGGATGGCTTTAGGTGTAATGTTAAAAGGAAAAATTAGCGAATTGTAGAGTTTGCCCGTGTAAGCGTTTGGTGCCACATATCGTTTTAAAAAATCTGCTTCGAAACCGAGGCCTGCCGTTTTTGCTTTTTCAACCATCCAGCTAAAAGCAATATCACTTAAGCCCGTTTCACGATAACCACCACCTATGTTAGAATGCACACCACAAAACCAGCGTTGCTCTAAAACCTGTGGATTCAATTTATCTTCTGCAGCTTTTTTATCCTGAATCCAAAGTGTTGGGGTAAAACTGCTTCGTTTTTCATCGATGGCCAAAGCATGGTAAGCGTAGTCAATGTAACTGCTTAGCGCTGTATCATGAAATTGATATTTGGAAGAATTGTACGGTCTGAAAAGTGATAGAGGAATGCCCAATGAGCCCACCGTATCCCAAACGCCAACAAACCTGATGCGGCTTTCGAAACTGTTTCTTTCTCTAAATGCGGTTGCTTTTTCGCCGTTCGGTGCCCAATCGAGTTCAGTTCTTCTTCGGTAATAATTATAAGCCTGATCGATTAAGCTCAAATCATTGTTTTTAATGATTCCGCAATTGCGGATCATTCCGGCAAGACTCCGGGCGGTATATGCGCCCCTGCTGAAGCCAAAAAGATATATTTCATCACCTTTTACAAAGTTCCAAACCAGAAATTTATAAGCACTTACAATGTTATGGTCTAATCCAAACCCTGTTGCACCATCTAAATATCTACGCAATTTGCTTCCAGAGGTTCCAACGCCATCGGTGTAATATTTAATCTGTTCAAC
>SEDB01000171.1:5739-8803 GCA_004210715.1 Pedobacter sp. | reverse complement strand
GGATTCTTTTTAGCGGCAAAACCAGGAACACGCATCAACGATAAGGAATCCAATATGAACCATGCAGATCACAATTCGGGTGTATTTCTGGTAAAATATCCAGTATACCCCACTCCTGACCCTAATCGTATCACTTCTGCCTATGCAGAAATACGCCTATCTGAAGTTTACTACACGCTTGCCGAATGCAGGTATCGTGCGGGAGACAAAGCAGCTGCAGCAGGTTTTTTAAATCAGGTGAGACAGCGCAACTACCCCACAGGTTCTCCAAGCCTATACGCAACTAATGGCAGCCAACTTAATGATCAGGAAATATTGGATGAGTGGGGACGTGAGTTTATTGGCGAAAATCGCCGCAGAACCGATTTAATACGTTGGGGCGTTTACAACACTGGCACATGGTGGGATAAAAAACCCGATGCAGACAAACACACGGAGATTTTCCCTATAGGCAGGGACATTCTTGGCGCAAATCCGAAATTGAAACAAAATCCAGGTTACTGATATGCGATTTAATTAAAATATTTGGTTTGGTTTAGTTGGGTGTTTCCTGTAAAACGGAAGCACCTTTTTTTTGCCAAGAGCTGCGATTTCTAAAGCCATTTGAATGCTAAATTTTCACCAACGCCCGAGCAAAAAAATTGAGAGACTGCTCGATTCATCTACACCTATCGATTAGTTTAATGGAAATGTATATCCGACTTTCAGATTCAGAACGAAGTCATAAGCAAACAGCAGTCATTCCAGAGAATCTGACTAGTAATAAACTATCAATGCATCATTGTCGACCGTAAAAAAGGGTTTCTGTTTTTCAACAGAAACCCTCTGGAAATACATTTTGAAAATTACATCTTGCTCATGGTGTCTTTCATCATCGTATCAGTCATCATCGTATCCTTGCCCATAGTGTCCTGCATCATGGTATCAGTCGAAGAAGAGTCCATAGTGGTAGAATCAGCACCATCCGCTTTTTTTTCTGAGCAAGAAACTATTGATAAAGATAATGCGAAGGCCAAAAAGCCCAATTTGAATAAATTTTTCATGTTGTTTTGTTTTGAGGTTAACATTGTTTGGCTTTTATACCACAAGAATTATTAAGGTAACCCGTTATAAAATAGTTATTTAGTTAATATTCTTGCAAGTAGTAAGAAACATTAAAGCCGTCATTGTACCGACCTGTAACATACAAAACAGGAAAATTTCGGCCTTCGGGAAATTGGGAGCCCCTGGTTTTTCTGATCAAAGGCGTTTTGTTAGTTTTGATGTATAGGTTTGGAGAAGCAAAAATTATCCAAACCTTAGCTAAAAAAACTTTTCAGTCCATCATGTTCTAGTATTGGATAGCCGGATACAATTACGCCAGAATTTTCCGCGGAGAACCAAGAAACGTCATGTTCACTTTATCGAAGATTTTTTAAAGATCAATGACCGGGTCAAGGCCTGCTCGTTTCGCTTATAAAGCTTATTACCCTTTATTTTTTATAAGAAGCGCTTTACAGTATCATTTTGATCCATTAAACTTACGTTTTAATTCATGGATTAGGCTGTAGCTTTATTGATCTGCAATTATCATTACCGAAAAACGAAATTCAACGTTTTGAACTGTTATGCATTTGTTTTTTTTAGAATTTTCTTTCAAAAGAATCGCCATTAAATAGGTAAACACCACTTGGATTCGCTCCTCCAAACCATAACTCTCCTTGTTTGCTCTTATAAATAACCCAGAGATGATTACTTCCAAGTCCATCTTTTTGCGTGAAGTTTTTTAGAGAATTGCCGTCATATCTCCACACACCAGAACCTACCGTACCAAACCAAATGTTTCCAGTAGAATCTTCAGCAATTGAAAAAACTTTATCAAGAGAATTACCTTTCGTATCTTCCTTTCTCAGTTTCTGTTGTTTAGTAAAATTTACAGCTGTTTTTCCATCATACTTTAAAACGCCTATACGATTATTACCAATCCATAGATTTCCTTTTTTATCTTGATAGATGCTTCGAACATGCAAGGAACCAGTTTCCGGATATAGTCCAAGATACTTACCATCCAAAATCTTAAAATCTGAACCCGTGTACGCAATTACAGCACCGTAAGTTCCCAACCAAACAGTTCCATTCTTACCTTTAACAAAGGACGTTGAAATATAATACTTAAAGCCATCTTCAGGCTTGGGCGTTATAGAAAACAAGCGCTAATGGAGCTTTTGTCCATCATATTGATACACTCCTGGATATTTTTCAAGCACGCTGTAGCCTTCAATTTTGTCTCCTTTAAACCAAAGGTCACGCTCAATAAATCCTCCAGTATGCTTTGCATTATAATTGCGTTCTTTATAAACAGTTAATTTTTCATTATTATAAGTACTCAACCCTCTTCCACATTCAAACCAAATTATGCCATTTTTATCTTCATAAATGTTTCTTACCTGATTATCACTTAGCCCGTTTTCTGTTGTGAAATATTGGAATTTTCCTTTATGAAGCAGACAAACTCCTTCATTGTAACTGCCAAACCAAACATCCCCCTTACTATCTTCCAGGATTGAACGAACGCCACTTGTGTATTTTAATTTCAAAGCATTTATATCTTCAAGGCCTTTAGACACATTATTCTTTTCTACCAAATCACTTCTCCAAGTTGATCGACTTTGACTATTACAGGTGATCGAAATCATAAAAAGTAGAAAATGAAGGTTGAAGGTATTTGGGCTAGATGATTTTGTTTTCATTCTATCGGTTATTAGTGCGAGATAAAGCTTATAAAATGGTCAGAAATTATTAGCCCCCTGTACTGGGAATCTGCCCGTTAAGATTAGTATGGTAGTTCTTCAAATCAAATCTAAAGATATTCCTGTAAATTAACTGGAAAACCATTCATAAGTGTACCAAACAATTTAAAATGAGTTAAATAGCCCCTTATAAGTAATGTCATCATTATGAAAAATGGTGGTATCATGAGATTTTGAAATGCGTATGAAACCGACTCAAAGCTGACAGGCCTAGTTTCCCAAAAACTTATATCACAAAACAAAGTTTATTAAATTTACAGGTAAACGTTTTAGTG
>SEDB01000171.1:0-5732 GCA_004210715.1 Pedobacter sp. | reverse complement strand
ATTGCATCACCTACTTTAACAGCTGTAATTTTTCCTTTCTGACTAACATTTGCAACAGTTGGATCTGATGACGACCAGATTACCGATTTGTCTTTAGCAACTAAAGGCGTTAAGACAGGTTCTAACTGTAGCGATTGCCCTTCCTTTAATGTTGCCATCGCTGGTATTACGGAAATTGCAGTTACAACGCCATCAACAATAACAACTGTAAATCTATCTAATTCTTTATTCCCTAACATTGCCCTTACAGCAGTTGTACCAGAAGCAAGTGTCTGAACGGTTCTTTCATCTACGATCTTAACTTTTCCTTCGTCCAAGGACTCAAACCTAATTGCAGAAAAAGGATAATTTGTCATGCTTTCCCTAAGTTCAAAAGTCTGTTTCTCGCCTGTAAGAAGACGCATTGTATAATCATTAAAATCAAAAAAGTGATCTACCGGAGCTTCAACCTCATTTGTTTTAGAACATCCTGAAAAGAATATAATTGAAAGAATAAAAATGAATAAGCGTCTTGTAGTTATCATCTGGTTTATTTTTAATTATGAAATAAAGATAAAAACCAGATGTTAATTATATATTTAGAGTAGATAAAGTGTTTTGACGGATCATCACTATCTATTAGTTGATCTGCACCACCAATACTCATTAATGGAGAATATTAGTCTCAAAAAACGAACTAAAAAATAGAATATAAGAGAAACGAATTAGCTCTGGCTACAAAATTTAAGGAAGCAGGAAAGTTAATTCAGCAATATAATCAAGTTGATTATGATAATTCTGGTTTAAAAATTTAAATACTTACTGAATTATTAGGTTCATTAAATGGAGGCGTTAATATTGGGCATAATTTCCACTGTGACTTAGGGTATAATATTCATGTGGGTAGAAACTTTTATGCTGGATATAATTTCAAAGTTTTAGGAATGGCTGTAGTTCAAATAGGAGACAATTGCCTGATTGGTCGAAACGTAGGACTTTATACAGCAGGCCATAGTATAAAATCCAATAGATAGGCATAAGTCAGGTTATGCTTTACCAATAAATATAGGAAATAATGTGTGGATTGGAGGTCATGTGGTTATAGTTGGAGGTGTGACAATTGGAGACAATTCTATAGTAGGTGCAGGTTCAGTGGTGATTAAGGATGTTCCTTCGAATACTATTGTAGGTGGAAACCCTTCTAAAATTATTAGAGAAATTTAAATTATCACATTATTTCATATCTTTGTAGCGGATAAGAAATCAAACTTAAGCTGTTATTCCATCATTAGAGAAGAGATTGGGAGTAGCAGTGTTTCTTTTGCATCAAAATGCATACTCTAATATTTGAATGTAAACTCATTTAAAATATTTAGATATGCAAAAAAAACATTTATTTCTACTTCTTTTAATTTTAGGAACCGGTTTTTGGGGAATTTCTTTTACTTTCGTTAAAGTTGGAATAGGTTCTGGCTCCCCATATGTTTTTCTCTTTTATAAATTTCTTATTGCATTTGTAGTACTCAGTACGGTATTTTTCAATCACCTGAGGAAAATCTCCAAGAAAACTGTGAAAATCGGTTTTTTAATTGGAATTCCCCTTCTTATAGGAAATTTTTTACAATCAATAGGACTTAAATATACTACGGTTTCAAACTCGGCATTCATTACCGGTATGGATGTATTATTAATTCCAATTCTCAAATTTGCAGTTTATAAAAAGAAGGTTGCTAATAAAATCTGGCTTGCCTGTGCTTTGGCATTAATCGGATTGTATATAATTGTTGTCAAAGACGGTCTTTCTCTAAATTATGGAGATCTATGGATTGTAGCTTGTGCGTTTGCTTTTGCATTTTACGTCTTACAAGTCGGAAAATACTCTAAAGAAACTGATCCTGCCATTTTATGATAAATTATGACAGAATCTCGACTATCACCTGAATATCTCTGTTCATTCATCTTTAAAAGACGACATTTGGTTACGTAAAAAAATACTGCTAATGTTGACGAAAGCAGTATATTTGTACAGATAAATATTTACAGTCATGAAATCAAAAAGCATTGTATCTTATTTTAAGGATAACAACGGCTATCTTACCCGATCCCAGCTGAAGGATAGGAAGCTATACGAGCAATTGCTAGAGATGGTTAAATCCGGTAAAGCCGAAAGACTAAAAAACGGGGTTTATTTTATGGATGGAACCTCTACCCGTTCAGAAATGACAAACCTGGAAAGTCTGGTTCCCGGTGGGGTGATATGTATGTACTCGGCATGGTTTTACTATGATCTGACAGTACAGATACCACAGGCCCTTAATGTGGCAATCGAAAAAAGCCGTAAGGTTAAGCTACCTGTCTATCCCTTTATAGAGCTGTATTATTGGCAAAAAGAATATCAGGAGCTGGGGGTAGCAGAAATCAAGATTGAAGGTGTTGATGTTAAAATCTATGATGTGCACAAGTCTGTTTGTGATGCCGTCAAGTTCAGATCAAAGATCGGTACGGAAACTTTTGCCGAAATCCTCAAGGCTTATATCAGACGTAAGGATAGGAATCTAACAAAACTTATGGAGTACGCCCGAATGATGCGTGTTGAAAGTATATTGAAAACTTATATGGAAATTCAATTATGAAAAAAAATATTAAAGACATCGGAAAATCGATACGGACTAAACTGCTGAATATTGCAAAGACCAAAAATGTAGATTTTCAGCAACTGGCTATACGTTACCTGTACGAACGCTTATTATATCGGCTCTCAATCAGTAAGTATCGGGATAAACTATACCTGAAAGGAGGCGTGCTCATGTATGCTATTGAGCAGAATTATGCCAGGCCAACTTTGGATATAGCCTTTTTGGGTGATCAAATGAGCAATGATATGTCGGAATTGGTCAAGGTATTTGCAGAAATATGTGCCATTGATGATCCCGAAGATGGAGTAGTGTTTGATTTTGCACACATAACGGCTGAGCCGATCAACGAAGCAAAAGATTATGTCGGGACGCGCCTAAGCATTGTAGCCACTTTGGACACAATAAAGCAACCGCTGAAAATTGACATCGGTTTCGGGGATGTATTGGTAGCGGAACCCAAAATTATAACCTACCAGCCTGAAATAAATACACTCAAAGCGCCGAAAATAAAAGCATATTCAATCGAAACAGTCATAGCGGAAAAATTTCAGGCCATGATAGACCTTTCTGAATTGAACAGCAGGCTCAAGGATTTTTATGACGTCTATGGCTTACTGACCAAGCATGATATAAACCAAGAATTGCTGTCATCATCTATCCTGGCGACATTTAAAAACCGCGGAACGGGTTATATCGAAAACCACCCTTTGTTTACACCAGAATTTGCTAGTGATGCAAAAAGATTGACCCAATGGAAAGCAGTACTAAGAAAGCAAAAAAAGAATATGGATTTGGACTTTGAGCACGTGCTGAAAAGAATTGAAGAAAGGCTAAAGCCACTTTTTGAGCTGATGAGAGAAGAAAAAAAATAGGCCTATATGTTCATTATTTCACCATGTTCATAAATCATGAACATGGTGAAATAATGAACAGTCAATACCAAGTTTGACTTCAATCAGGTGGAAGCCGCCCCCTACGCGCATAATTTCATCCGCTGCGTACTGTCCAAGCGTTAACAGTTTTCTATGACCAGGGTATTTAGCACCTTTCTGCCAATTGCACAAAGTGCAGACAAAAGATTTACTACAATTTTATTTCAGGTGAGATGGGGTCAACGGGCAGCCTTTATGCAAACAGCATTCTAAAATCAAAAAAAATGTTTATTGGGTTGTGGATTGGATATAAATTTAAAATTTGCAATCAAATATTCGAAATAAATTTAACGAGTCAAATCTTAAGCAGCATCGATAAGGGCTAGCATTCTTGATACGCTAGCCCTATATATCTGCTTTTATGGTGCTAATTCTTCTCCGATTGCCTTCAGTAAACTAAATTTTCCTACTGCATCCTTCTCCAGATCCCAAATCATTACTCCTGCAATGTGCTGCTCTGCATAACGGGTTTTTGCTTTTATTGAGGGTATACCATTGTACTTAATACCAAGGTATGTATCCTGATATGCGGCCAGTGTGTCCAAAGCCACAATTTCCTTAAAGGCCTTGCTATCTGTTCCGACATTGCCTTGGTAGCCATAGAATGGAACGCCAAGTGTCAATTTGCTAGCCGGGCAGTTAAGATCCAGAAACTTTTTAATGTGAACCAGAGCATCACTATAGCTGGAATGATTTCCTGGTTGTCCCCAGTTGTTATCATAGGACATGATATGGATGTAGTTAAAGTATGGAAAAGAGTCTGCTGGAATCATGCCACTTGTATAAGGAAGGGTAGCGCAAGTCACAAGCTTTCCAAGTGGTTGGAGTGCTGCCTGAAGTTCCTGAATAAACAAGGTGTAACTACCTGCATCTCTCACCGTTACTAAGGTTTGTCCTTCTATGTCAACATCTATCCCATCCAGATTATAAAAACTCAGAAATGAAACAATATTGTTAACCAGTGCCGAGCGATTTGGAGACTGTAAAAGGGTTACCAGATTTCCCGAACCAGTTGGTATTTTACCTCCAGAAAAGGAAGCCAAAACCTTAATCCCGTGTTGGTGTCCCTGGGAAACCAAATAATTTATCTCTGTATTGCTGGCATCGCTAAACGTAGGATTTCCGTTTACCATCATCTGCCCCGAAGAGTTTGGACTAAAAAAAGCAATATTTAGATGTGTCAAAATATTGAGGTTACTGTTATCTATTACACTTTGTACATTTTTCCAGCTTGGAACGTAACCCACTACAATCTTACCGGCTGCAAGAGTATTTGTCCCTGACTGAACACTTGATTTCAATGTCTTTGATAACGCTTCCTCCGACTGAAAGGCTTCTTCATTTTTACTGCAAGAACCCAAAGTAAAGAACACCAAAATGGTGCATAAACTCACTAGTTTTTTTTTCATCTTGATTTTGATTAGGTAAATACGCCAGGAAAAACAGCCCTGTCTTTCTGGCTCTGGTGTTTGAAAATCGCATTTCTCTTACGCGCTAATTCCTGAGGAGAAATTGGAACAGCCATCTCGATTTCATGAGTTTCAAATTCATGCCATGCGCCACGGTACATCCACAACCAGCAATCTTGTGCCCATGCCTCGGTTTTACGCAAACGCATTAACGCTGTTAAAATAATGTTGAAACAAACGATGTGCGTTCCATGTGGGTCTTCAAAATCTCCAGCCGCGAAAACCTGTTGAGGTTTTACTTGTTGTAAAAGCGCCATGGTGAGTTCAATATCGGCATCAGTAACCGGGTTTTTCTGGTTTTTTCCACTTTCATAAAATGGAAGTGCCTGGAAGTGAATATGATCATCCTCTAAGCCGCAATAGCGGGCACCAGCAATGGCTTCGCCTTTTCTGATTAAACCCTTTACGGTTTGAATCTCTGGGGTATCTACCTGGTTAGGTCTTTTGTGGTCGATAAATTCACGCATTCGGTTGTAAAGATTTTTCAAGTACGTATTATCTAGGCCCATCTTTTCCGTAAAATCTACATTGAACTCCACAAAGCGTAATGCATCGTCATCCCAAACTGCAGTGTTACCTGATGTTTGATAAGCCACGTGAACATCATGTTTTTGATCAACCAGACGGATGAATGTACCACCCATCGAAATCACATCATCATCAGGATGTGGGGAGAAAATAAGTACCCTTTTTTTAGCAGGTTCAGCTCTTTCAGG
>SEDB01000170.1 GCA_004210715.1 Pedobacter sp. | reverse complement strand
ATTTGCATTTTAATCACATCAACTTTTCCATTCAAAATCCCTAAAGAATCTTTTGAAACTTTCGGACTATAAGTTTGGGCCATTGCAGAAATAGAACCCGCAATCATAAAACAAGCAAATATTATTCTTTTCATGATGAATATTTGCCTATCATCAATTCAACAAAAATGCCTAACTAAAAAAACACCCTTTATGGCGTTAATTTAGAGATTATGATTTTTTAAATGAATTTACAATGTTGAATATTGAGAAAAAAAATTACCCGAAAGATTATTTCAAATTTCTCATTTCTTCTTTAATAACCAAGAAAAGCTCATTTGGTCTTTGCGTACCGATGAAATATTCTAAACCATCCCGATCGGTTAAAACCACGGCATCTTTACCAGATGAGTAGAAACGAATGGTTCCTTTAGTATGGAGATTATAAACCGGATTATTGAAAAAATAGCGACTGTAAGTGGCTTTGCGAACATCAACAATACTATTTAAATCAATTTTTACACGCTTGGTTGTCCACAAGCCGTCTAAAATTATGCTTCCGTTATCAACCACAATTTTATATTGAATCAAAAAAAGCAAAAGCATCGAAACACCAATAATTCCGAAACCAACGACCAAAAACAAATCTTGCGTATTATCACGATCGCGTTCGTATACATAAGCCGCAAAACAGAAGGCTGCCATAATCAACCTGATGAATATGCGCACATAATCACGACCAATGTATTGTTTTTCGATATAGGCGTACTTGCTTTCCACTTACTATTTTTTGAGCTCGAATATAGCAACTTTTTTTGTTGCAGTAGTTAATTTATAACGATTATCCTGTCGCATGCCTGCTACCCAAATGATATCACCATTTCCATTAATTAAAATTGGTGTTTTAGCCTTCAGGTGTATTGGCACTTTTTCATCAATAAAAAAATCGCTAACCTTTTTAGCTTGCTGCATACCTAATGGAACAAATTTATCTCCATTTTGCCAATTCCTTAGTATTAAAGGAAAAATTAATTTATCGGCGTTTACAAAAGCTTTATCAGGATTAATTTCAAATTTGATATCTGTAGAAAAAGAAATCTTCATCTCCTCGCTACCAAACAAAACCTCATTTGTTGAGGGATGAATGAACTGATTAGAAGTTCCGCCATCATTTTTTGTTGTAACAACCAAATAATCTCTGTTAATAATGGCCTGATGGCTCGAACTAAAGAAACGGGTGCCACTCGGGGCATTCAAATGATTTAAAATCTCCTGAATCACGCTTTCGGCAAAACTATAAGGCTTTAACAATTCAAATAACAATAATTTTTGAGGCTTCAATTTTGATATTTCATCCAAGGCGATATAAACACCATCGCTTTGTTTTTTTAAAATTTGCTCAGAAAGTTTCTGAACTTGCAGGTTTACAAACAACTCAATTTCAGCAAAGCGAGATGCATTTTCGGAAAAGGTCTTTTCCAAATTCTGATTTATTTCCTGAAGATGCGGAATTACATTTAACCTGATTTTATTTCGGGCATAATTGACACTTAAGTTAGAACTGTCTTCAACATAATCCAAATTTTCCTTTTCAATGATTTCATTAATCTCCCCACGATTTAAGAACAATAATGGTCTGATCAGTCGATCACGTTTAGGCAAGATGCCATGCAATCCGCTTATGCCAGTACCCCTTGTTAAATTAATGAGTACAGTTTCTACCGTATCGTTTTGATGATGGGCCAGGGCAACGAAATCATAACCTTCATTCAGCCGCAATTCTTCAAACCAGTTGTAACGTAATTCGCGGGCAGCCATTTGCGTAGAAATTTTATTTTCTGTTGCATATTTTTTTGTATCGAAATGCGTTATGTAACAGGGAACATCAAGCGTATCAGCTAACATTTTAACGAAATTTTCGTCACGCTGCGCTTCATCTTTCCGTAAATTAAAATTACAATGTGCTACGCCAACATTAACGCCTATCGCTCTAAACAAATGCAACATTAACACCGAGTCTTTTCCTCCGCTAACCGCCAAAAGAACTTTATTATGCTTTGCAAAAAGCTGGTGGTGATCAATAAAATCCTGAAATTGTTTTACGGGTAACATCTACCAAAAATATTTAATTTTAACTGGTATTCCGAACGTTCGGAACAAAAAACTAACTTTGTAAAGTGCAAAAACCATTTGTCTTTTTATTTTTAATATTATTCCCGGTATTTCTTTTCGGCCAGCAAAAGGCAACGAAGATTAAGATCGTTTCATTTTCTAAAATTTTTGTAATTACCAAGGAAGATAAAACGCTTTTAAATAATCCTGTTTTCCAACAAGATAACGCTACTTTAACTTGCGATAGTGCAGTTTATTATAGTAAAAGAAATTATTTTGAAGCTTTTAAGAGCGTTCACATCAATCAATTATCAACAGATATTTATTCCGATCAATTGGAATACGACGGCAATAAAAAACATGCCCATTTAACTGGGAATGTAATGATGCAAGATCCAACATCAATTTTAACAACCAACATATTAGATTATAACACGCTGAGCAAAATAGGCACTTACACCACTGGTGGCAAAATTGTAAATAAAGAAGTTACCTTAACCAGTAAAAATGGATATTATTTCAGCACCAGCAACGACGCTTATTTTAGATATAATGTAGTGGTAGTTACACCACAGGTAACGATAAAATCGGATACGCTTCGCTACAACACGCAAACCAAGTGGACTTACTTTTACGGCCCAACCAATATTAAAGGTAAAGACGATAATCTATACACTGAAAATGGCGCATACAATACCGCAACAGAGGATGCCTATTTTGGAAAAAAGAACTTGTACACTCAGGGCACCCGATCATTGAAAGGCGATAGTCTTTATTATTTCGGAAAAATAGGCTATGGTAAAGCTGTTAAAAATATCGTATTCTCAGATACTAAAGATAAAATGAAAATGTTTGGCGATTTGGGCTATTATTACAAAGCCGATCAACGAACGCTCGTAACGCGTAATGCTTACTTAGGAATTGGGACCGAAGATTCAGTTTTGGTAAAGGGTAAAAAACGTCCGGATAGTTTGTGGATGGGTGCTGATACTTTGGAAACTCAAATGGTTTTGCAAAAGAACTTAAAGTTAATCCCTAAAATTTCAATAAAGGCCGATAATGAAGTTGGGGAAGATGATGATGAGGATGCCGGCACCAAAGAAACTAAGGAAAGCCCAGACGAAACATCATCGGCTGCGACATCGGCCAATAAAAACACAGCAAATGCTAAACCGAAAAGTGATAGAAAAGCTAAAAACAAATCGAAGGATGAACCCCAAAAAACAGATAATAAAAGTCAATTTATTGAGAAGGATTTTGATAGCTTAAATATCGATTCATTAAGCAAGCTGCCTCCTAATATAAAAGCTGATAGTACTCAAAATATAATAAAGGTCAAGGCTGATTCTATCCTTAAAAAATTACCTAATCTAAAAGTAGATAGTTTAAACAAAGTTGCTACCACGAAAGCTGCTAACACTTTGAAAAACATAAAGCCAACAAAAGTAGATTCCCTGGCAAAAAACATAGTTAAAAACATCACGAAAGATAAAGCTCTGGTGAGTTTAAAACCTGGTTTAAAAAAGGACTCGGTGCCATTCAATCCTGCAGATACTGTTCAAGCCAGGATTATAAAGGCTTATCATGGGGTAAAAATTTTCAAAACAAATATTCAGGCAAAAACAGATAGTTTGTTTTATACCAGTGCCGACTCTACTTTACGCTGTTTTGTAAATCCAATTATCTGGTCAGAGGGTTCGCAACAAATTGCTGATACGATTTACGTTCAGTTTAAGAACAAAAAACTGAATAATCTTCAAGCCATTAAAAATGCATTTTTAGTGAATACACCGAAAGATTCCTTACGTTTTAACCAGATTAAAGGCAGGTTGATGACGGGTTTCTTTAAAAATGGAAAGCTAAAAACCATGTATGTGGATGGTAACGCAGAAAGCATTTATTATACTCAAGATGATAGCACAAAGGTTTATAAAGAGATGAACCAAACGCTAAGCAGTCGTATAAAATTCATTTTTCAGGATAATGAAAATGACATTGAAGACATTGTTTACATTAATGCCTCGCAATGACGATTATGATTTACTCAAAAACTCAATCATCTTTTTTAAGGCAATTGCCCTGTGACTGATCCTATTTTTTTCTGCCATGTCCATTTCAGCGAAAGTAATATCATAACCATCAGGTTGAAAAACCGGATCGTAACCAAAGCCTTTTGATCCAGATAAATCTGCTCTGATTGTACCTGTTATTATGCCTTCAAAGATGTGATTCTTGCCATTCAACATTAAAGAAATCACAGTTTTAAATCTCGCTTTACGATTGCTTTGTCCTTCGAGTTTTTGCAAAATCAATAGAATATTTTCTAAACTATCTCTACTTCCACTATATCTTGCTGAATAAATACCCGGCTCATTGTTCAAAGCCTCCACCTCTAAGCCACTGTCATCAGCAAAACAATCCAAGTTGAAATTTTCTACAACGTATTTGCTTTTCAATGTTGCGTTACCTTCAAAAGTATCAGCAGTTTCCGGAATATCTACATCACAACCAATATCTTGCAGGTTAAGCACTTCATATTGCCCAATAAGTGCTAAACGAATTTCTTCTGTTTTATGTTGGTTATTGGTTGCAAAAACAAGCTTTTTCATTTCTTGATTGGAGTTTATTACTGAAAGTGAGTAATTATTTGATTTTCTGTAGGTTTCCCCAAAGTGATTTTTTAGCACCTAAATCGCTGTCTAAGTGATGCAGGTTTGGGGCAAAAATGATTTTGGTGCTGCCGTGGCTGATAATTTCATTTTGCCAAACCAAGTTCAGTTTCAAATCAGCGATTTCTACACCGAAAGAAAGCATGATCAAAGGCTTAAAAAAGCCATGAAGTTCTACATAATCAGCTCCCTGGTATTGCGCATAGTTTACGATTGCAAAATCAGGGGTGCTTAAATCGACTGCCTTTACAATTTTTCTTAGCAAATCCCTACCCTGTTCAGTGCTCACATCGTTCAGATGATCATTCACTAAAATTAAAACTGATTTTTTGTTTCCACCTAAAAATTTAAAGCTTCTTGGAGTGCTAGGCTCAGCTACAATAGGAGGAATTTCTACCCTTGGCGTGTAGCTTTTAACCGATTCTTCTGCCTTTTCAATCGAAATTGATTCACGCTGAGGTTGTAAAGCGCTTTCTTTAGTTAAATGATCTTCAGTAGATAATGCATTATAAATAGCCTTTACATTACCAACAGACGGCATTTCTACTGTTTCATCTTTCACTAAAAAAACATCTTCGGTAAAAAATAAGCGTAAAGCATTTGCATTGTTGGTAACCTGGTTTTCCATTCGTATTTTTGCTGGATAATAATTTCTGTTAAAATTAGTTAAATATCTTATAATAGCGCCGCTAATTGTTACTTTTATCCCTTAAAATTTATAGAGTGCTCTGCTTAAAAAAGGCTTGTTGCTTGTTTATTTTCAGCTTTATTTTCGGTTATTCGTTTGCTCAAAACGTGGCCCTAATTAACGGCAAATCAATAAGTGCAAAAGAATTTTTATGGGCATACAAAAAGAGTCATAATGGAAGTGTAAGTGCAGATTATGCTAACTTACAGCGCTATTTAAACCTTTACATCAATTTTAAACTTAAAGTTTTAGATGCCAGAGAAATGGGGTTAGATAAAAACGCTACTTACACAGAAGAAGTGAAAACTTACGAAACGGCATTGATAAATCATAAAAAGGCGAATACAGCTCATAAGGATCATGATTTTTTGCTTAACGAATACAAGGAAGGCGTGCTGATGTTTAATGTATCCGAACAGAAAATTTGGAGCAAAGCTCAGGATGACGAACAGGCGGTAATTGATTTTTACAGTACAAACAAACAGAATTATAACAAACCATTAAGCGAAGTGAAAGGGCAGGTAATAGCTGATTATCAGCAAAGCTTAGAAGAAAGCTGGCTTAATGGACTTAAACAAAAATACCAGATTAAAATAAACGAAAATGAGTTGAGAAAACTCGCCAGGCAGTAAGTTTTTAATGGTAAAGTATTAGTATTAAATTTGCAAAATATAATAGATAGAATGAAAAAAGTTTTTTTAGCAGCAATAGCATTAGTTTGCTTATTTCTAAACAGTTATGCTCAACCCGGGAAACATAACATCGATAAAGTTGCTGCTGTAGTAGGTAATAATATTATTCTACTTTCGGATTTAAACCAAGAATATACACAATATCTTTATCAGGGAAATCCACCTAACGAGAGCATTAAGTGTAGAATTTTACAAAACACCTTAACGCAAAAACTGCTGAAACAACAAGCAGAAATCGACTCTGTAATGGTTGAGGATGGCCAAGTTGACGATGAGGTTGATAAACGTATGCGTTCAATGATGCAACGTGCCGGCGGACAAGAACGTTTAGAGCAATTCTTGAACAAATCTGTATTGCAATATAAAGATGAAATGAGACCTACCATTAAAGATGGTTTAATTGCTCAAAAAATGCAGGCAAAAATTACAGAAAATATTAACGTAACACCAATGGAAGTTGAAAAATATTTCAAATCGTTGGGCGATAGTATTCCTGAATTTAATACCGAAGTTGAGATTGGGGAGATTATATTGGATCCAAAATTATCAAAAGCAGAAAAACAAAGATTCCGTGATAAAATTGAAGCGTTACGCCTAAGAATTAAAGGTGGCGATGATTTCGGGGTTTTAGCAAAAACTTACTCGGAAGATCCAGGATCATCTTCAGATGGAGGAGATTTAGGTTTCTTCGACAGAAGCATGATGGCGAAAGAATTTACGGCCTGGGCTTTCAAACTTAAAGCTGGCGAAATTTCGCCTGTATTTGAAACGGAGTTCGGTTTCCACATTCTTCAGGTAATTGAGCGCCGTGGCGAACAGGTTCATGCCCGTCATATTTTAATCAGACCGGCAACAACTCCTGAAAGTTTAACTCGCTTAAAACTACATGCAGATAGTGTTTACAATAAAATTGGCGCAAACAGACTATCATTTGCAGCTGCTGCAAACATTTATTCAGATAATAAAGAATCTAAATATAATGGTGGTATGATGTTAAACGCAGAAAATGTTCAAGCAAGAACTACTTTTATTCCAATTGACAAATTGGATCCATCGGTATTTTTAGTAATTGATACGATGAAAATTGGTGGCATTTCTAAACCTGATTTATATACTGCAGCAGATGGCAAACAAGGTTATCGCTTACTTTATTTAAAGTCTAAAATTCCACCTCATAAAGCAAATATGGCTCAGGATTTTCCAAAAATCAGAGATGCTGCCCAAAGTGATAAAATAAATCGTACTTTAAGTGAATGGTTTGAAAAACGTCGTGAAAGCACATATATTAAAATAGACGACGAATTTAATACCTGTGATGAATTAAAAATTTGGACTAAAACCGCCACAGCCGCAAAATAATACGAATGCAGTATAAAAACGAAGTAGAAGCCGTTGATGCCCTACATCTTACTTTCAACAAAATTAAAGCTGAAATTAGTAAAGTTGTAGTTGGTCAAGATGATATCATTAAATCTGTTTTAATCGCCATTTTTAGTAACGGACATTGTTTGCTTGTTGGCGTACCCGGATTGGCAAAAACCCTACTCGTTCAAACTGTTGCATCGGTTCTGGATTTGGATTTTAATAGAATCCAATTTACGCCCGATTTAATGCCAAGTGACATTATCGGTGCCGAAATACTAGGCGAAGACAGGCACTTTAAATTTATTAAAGGGCCTGTTTTTTCAAACATTATTTTAGCTGATGAAATTAACCGTACACCTCCAAAAACGCAGGCAGCACTTTTAGAAGCCATGCAGGAGAAATCGGTTACTGCAGCCGGATTAACCCATACTTTACCAAAACCTTTCTTCGTTTTGGCTACACAAAATCCAATTGAGCAGGAAGGAACTTATCCTTTACCTGAGGCACAATTGGATCGTTTCATGTTTAACATTCAATTGAATTATCCTGCATTTGCAGATGAATTGAATATTGTAAAAAACACAACAAGCAACAAAACCATCCAACTGGAAAAAATTATTCATGCTGATGATATTCAGTTTTTCCAAAAGTTGATTCGTGATATTCCGGTAACCGATAATGTTTTAGAATATGCCGTTAAACTGGCTTCGAAAACCCGCCCGAACAGTGAGTTTGCTACAGATGCGGTAAACAAATACATCAGTTGGGGTGCAGGACCAAGAGCTTCGCAGTTTTTAGTTTTGGGTGCAAAATGCCATGCGGCAATTTCCGGCAAATATGCACCTGATATTGAAGATGTTCAGGCTGTTGCGGAACCTATTCTTCGCCACCGTATTGTGCGTAACTATCGTGCTGAAGCCGAAGGATTATCTATAGAAAAGATCATTAAAGATTTGTTATAATTCCATTTTCAATTCTATTTAGATCGACATTAATCACAATTACTTAAATTTGGATAATGCTTGATCATGACACCAAAAGAATTTCGAGATTGACTGCTATTGTTACGCAGTTTCAAACAAAAAAGCTTTTAACAGCTCCAGAGTTAGCCGGTAAATTCGCTGTGAGTGTAAGAACGATTTATCGCGATATCAAAGCTTTAGAGAAAGCTGGTGTACCCATCTTAACTGAAGATGGCAAGGGATATTCACTGATGGAAGGATATCGCATCCCTCCTATCATGTTTACCGAAAACCAAGCTAATGCACTTATTCTTGCGGAGCAATTGGTTTTGAAAAACAAAGACACTTCTTTTATAAAAGATTATTCGGAAGCGATAGATAAAATAAAAGCCGTACTTAAACACAGTCAGAAAGATAAAGCCAATCTGCTCACAGAACGAACAAGATTTGCTGAGAATTATAATAATGAACGCAGCAGCAGCAACTTATCTGATTTACAATTCGCACTGACCAATTTTTGTGTGGTTATGGTAGAGTACGTTAATGAAAATGGGAAGTCATCCACCAGATTGATTGAACCTTATCCAGACTGGAAAAACTATCTTCCGATGCACCAAAACAGTGGGGTAAAATGAATGTTAACCAAATGCTGGCGCATTGCAATGCTTCTTTAGAAACAGCTATGGGCATCACTTCATCTGAAAGAGTTGGACTGGTTGCAAGGCTTTTCGGTAAATTATTAAAACCTACTTTTTTTGGCGAAAAACCTTTTCCTAAAAATTCCGCTACGGATCAAAGTTATATCATTAACGGCAATCCTGATTTCGAGGAGGAAAAAGCTAAAGTAATCAGGCAAATTCAACAATTTGCAGAGGGAGGTGCCCAAAAATGCACCACTAATATTCACGCTTTTTTTGGTAAACTTACACCAACAGAATGGGCAACCATGCAGTGGAAACATTTTGATCATCATTTGAGACAATTCAATGCCTAAAAGCTATGATAAGTGAAGAAATTGAAACTTTCTATCCAACAAGCCGACAAGCGTGGAGATTATGGTTAATAGAAAATCATATTTCTAAACAAGCTGTCTGGCTTGTTCAATATAAAAAGAGCACCAATGTTCCAACAATATCATGGAGCGAAGCTGTTGAAGAAGCTTTATGTTTTGGATGGATTGATGGCATCAGAAAATCAATGGATCATGAAAGTTATATTCAGTTCTTCACGAAAAGAAAAGCTAAAAGTACCTGGTCTAAAATTAATAAAGCAAAGGTTTTGGACTTGATAGAGGCTGGATTAATGACTACCGCTGGCCACGAAAGTATTCTCCGGGCAAAAGAAAATGGCTCGTGGACGATTTTGGATGAAGTGGAAGAACTATTCATACCAGATGATTTGGAATCCGAGTTTAGCCGGCAACCAGAGGCGAAAGCATTTTTTCTAACTTTAAGTAAATCAATTAGGAAAGCAATTTTGCAGTGGATCGCCTTCGCAAAGCGACCAGAAACTAAAGCCAAACGAATTGCAGAGGTTGTTGAACT
>SEDB01000691.1 GCA_004210715.1 Pedobacter sp. | reverse complement strand
ATATTCTTGAACTTGTTGAAGATCAAGATGTTTTCTCTAGATTTCAGTTTGTAGCTGTTGGAAATATTAAGAAAACTCAGCGAAAAGATAAGATTGTTTATCTTGGTAGTATTCATTCGGAAGAAGAAATCAGCAAAGTATATAGCGCTGCGGATATATACTTATTGCCAAGCAGAGAAGATAATTTTCCAAACGTGATGCTCGAAAGCTTAGCTTCGGGCACACCAGTAGTCGGTTTTAATATCGGAGGCTTAAAGGATCTAATCGTGAATGGGCGAAATGGTTTTCTCTCTGATGAATTAACGACCAAAGGCCTAAAAGCATCACTTCTACACTGCGCTAACCAACTTAACGAATTCAATAGAAACCAGATCGCCAAAACCATAGGGCAAGATTACAGCATAGATGGCCAGGCAGAGGATTATAAGTTTGTATACAAAGAAATTACGAGTCAAATTAACTGATAATGGACAATATAAAATCACCTGTACCCTTGATTTTGCTAAAAATAGTTGCTCTCGCAATTATTGGTCAGTTTACTTACTCAAAATTTCCGCTCCCCGTTGTTCTACTCGCATTGGCCCTTATTACCCTAATATTTTTTATTACTTTATATAAGAGGGATTATTTCGGATTTTTAATGCAGCTTTTTATTTGTAATCATTATACGTATGGGTATGAAATCGGCGGAACATTTAATTTTGTGGCATCCATAGCGTTAATTTGTTATTTATTGAGATACGGCAACGAGTTTTTCGCTGGCGTGACATTACAAAAGAGTACACTTTTTTTAGTTATTGCGTTAGGTATTATCCAAATTTTCTGTCTAATTGGGGGAAGTACCTCAACAGGTTTGAAAATTTCCTCAACCATATGCTTTCTAAACTTTTTCTTTCTCTTTTATTATTGTTCCAAGATTCATCTAGACGCACAAAAATATGTTGACTTTGTGTATGTCACTGGAATATTTTTTCTATATATGTTTGTCAATGCTCTTAATCAACGATATGATTACTTTGTATCCCCTGTAGATTTTTTTCCAAATGTTGGTCCAAATGCAGAGTGGGAATTAGGAATACCACGGGCCGCAGGTACT
>SEDB01000690.1 GCA_004210715.1 Pedobacter sp. | reverse complement strand
AAAGGATTAAGCGGCCTCGTCCACAAAAATCGAGCGAAGACTCCGCACAACGCATCTGACGAAGCGTTGAGGGCTAGATGCCTTGAGCTGGCCGCAACCGTCTACTACGACTTCAACTGTACTCACACGCTTGAGATGCTTCGCAGCCGGCACAACATCGACGTTAGCTATTCCGTCTTTAGGCGATGGTGCGTGGCCGCTGGAATAGGTAAGCGAAAGCGAAGGCGTCCCAGCAAAGCGCGTGTTTACCGAGAGCGAATGGGTAACGAAGGCCTTCTTTTGCAGATGGATGGCTCTCATCATAAATGGAATGGATCGGATGAATGGGTTCTCATCGCAATGATTGATGACGCGACGAGCGACATCCCTTACGCGGGAATGTTTCGATCAGAAGATACGATCAACTGCATGGCTGTCCTGAGACGAGTCATCGAGATGAAAGGCCTTCCTGAAGCGCTTTACGTAGATCGGGCCGGCTGGTTTGGAGGAATGAAGAGGCAGTACTTTTCTCAATTCGTGAGAGCCTGTGAAGAGCTGGATATTCGCGTTATTTACGCAAATTCTCCGCAAGCTAAAGGCCGAATCGAAAGAACGTGGCGGACCTTCCAGGACCGGCTGATCCCTGAATTACGACTTCATGAGATCAAAGCCCTGAAAGACGCCAACGAATACATTGAGAAGAACTTTATACCAAACTATTGGGAAAAACGAAATACCGTCGTTCCCCGCAACGACGAGAGTCGCTACCGCAAACTTAAGCCTCACGAAAATCTCGATAATATCTTTTGCATGAAACATCAGCGCAAAGTGCGCAACGATCAAACGATTTTCTACAACAACGTCTTGTACAAAATAACTGGAGGCATCGTGGGATCACTGCGTGGGAAGGAAATCACTCTTGTGGAGAGCTCGAAAGGGCCCCTGCTGGCCTTCTACGGCCACATTCAGCTCGAGATAAAGGCGATGCCGCGACTGGGCAAGGGCTGGCTTGGCAACAGGCCTATTAAACGGCCAGCCTAATTTTTTATCTATTACCTGCCGAAATGATCGGGGACAAAGTCCCTGATCAATTAGCGGGACATTTTCGCTGGTTAACTACAT
>SEDB01000689.1 GCA_004210715.1 Pedobacter sp. | reverse complement strand
CCGTTTTCACATTTAATGATACGGGAAGGGAAGGTGCGGATAATATGATAATCATGGGTAGCCATTAAAACTGCAGTTCCGGCTTGGCTAATTTGCTTCAATAAAGTAACAATTTCTTCTGAAGTTTCCGGATCAAGGTTTCCTGTAGGTTCATCAGCCAAAATAATTTCAGGATCGTTAAGCAAAGCCCTCGCGATTACGATACGCTGTTGCTCTCCACCAGAAATTTCATGAGGCATTTTTTTGATTTTTGAGCGCAAACCCACTTTATCTAACACATCTTTAATGCGTTCGTTAATCAGTTTTTGGTCATTCCATCCCGTTGCTTTTAAAACAAATTCGAGGTTTTTCTCAATAGTTCTATCTGTTAACAACTGAAAATCTTGAAATACCACACCCAGTTTACGGCGTAAAAATGGAACTTGGCTTTCTTTTAGGTTTTTTAAGTCGAAACCAGCAATGTTTCCTTCGCCATTTCCAATGTGTAAATCGCCATATAAAATCTTCAATAAGCTACTTTTTCCAGAACCAGTTTGACCGATTAAGAAGATGAACTCATCTTTTTCGATATGTAAATTTACATTTGAAAGTACTAAGTGTTTTTGTTGAAATACATCAACATTGCTTAAATGAATTACTGCGTTTCCTGCCATTTTATATTTCTAATTTAGCAATCTGCCCAAAAGGCAAATCTTTAACCATTTCCATAATGTATTCTTGCTTATCACCTAAGCCTAATTTTTCCAAAGATTTATCTGGCCTGTCAACCCTAAAATAGGCCAACAATGTAAACTTATCATCTCTTAGCTGTACGTAATCTGGAATTTTGGCTATGCCTGCCAAAAGCAAAAGTATTTGAAGATAAATGTGCTTTTGTAACCATGCATTGGATATTTTCTTGCTGAAGTTGTAGCTTTTCATCTAACTGCTCAAGGCTGTCATATTCTTCGTAAAATATGACTGCCAGAGGAGAGCTTAAACCATCATCTTTTTTTAGTAACAAAAAACCGTTATCGAAATGTTTTGCCGCATTTACCAGGTAAATGGATTTGTTGTAATCGTAATTATTGTTGTATTTGAAATGATTGATGATGGGCTGAAAACTTTCTATTCCCTCGTAAAAATTAGCAATGTCATATCCCTTCGGGAAGTACAATTTTGAAACATTTCTACAACCTAACCCGAAATAATCAAAAATATCATGACCTAAGTTTTGAATATCTTCTTTGGTTTCTGTGCCATCTAAAACAGCAATGCTATTTCTATTCTTTCTAATTATATTCGGCACTTTACTAAAATAATAATCAAAATATCTTGATGAGTTATTACTTCCTGTTGCAATTACAGCATCAAAATCTTTCAATCTTTCTACATATTCAATTCTATCAGAAAATGCTGGCTCAATATTGATTAACTCTGCAATAATGCTTTTAATCAGCTTGTCATCAGATGAAGAAAGTTTGATTAGCGCAATGTTTCCAGTAGCTAAAACACATAAAATATCATGAAAACCAACCATCGGAATATTGCCTGCGAGGATTAGTCCTACTTTTTTTGGTGAGGTTGAAAAATCTATACTTTGGAACCAATGATCAATTTCTGTTTCATTTAGCATCTCAGAAAAAGATAAAATTGATTTTTTTATATTTTCTTTAGTGAACCATGCATTGCTACTTTCAGCTGTATAAATGGCATCTCCTAGTATGTCAGTGGGGTTAGTAAGCTTTATGCCTAATTTTTTATAGGCGATTATTACTTTTTCTTGAGTTAATGCTGACATATTTAGAATTATTATTAATTGATTATATCTTATATTTGCAGCGCAAAGGTAAACTAAGCAAAAGAATTAGACGAAGACATGGCGATTAAAATAACAGATGAG